>JAAYGI010000068.1 GCA_012727815.1 Erysipelothrix sp. | reverse complement strand
ATTAATCATTATAATACGAATCGAATACAAGCAAAACTGGGATTCATGTCACCCTATGAATATAGAATGACACAAACCCCAGAATAATTCTTTTTTTATCACTGTCCCATTAATCTAGGTCAGTACCTTCTTTCAATGAAGATTTTGGTTCTTTATACTACTTATAATATAATAAATTTATTTCTATCAATTATTTCTTCATCATCAGTGACGACAACTTCATCGACTCTAGATGCACGTCCCAACGATTTTTCAATTTTACTGATGAAAGTTTGAACTTTCTGATCTGATCCAATAGCTTCTATATAGACAGAGGAATCATCTTTATTTTGAACACTACCGGTGATATCTAATTCGTTAGCAAGCATCATAGTTAGAAATCTAAATCCTACACCTTGTACTTTTCCATATACATTAATCTTTACTTTTCTCATAACTATACACGTCTTAGTAACAATGCAGAGCCCATGCCACCACCCATACATAATGAAGCAACACCGGTTTTTTTATCTTCTTTTTCTAATTGATTAATAAGTGATACTACAATGCGACTTCCTGTAGCACCAATTGGATGTCCAATTGATATTCCACCACCATTAATATTAATTTTATTTTTGTCTATTTTTAAATCTCTTATAATTGCGACCATTTGTGATCCAAAAGCTTCATTAACTTCGAATAGATCAATATCTTCTATAGATAGTTTATTTTTATCTAAAAGATTATTAATCGCATAGTATGGTGCGTAAGCCATAAGACTTGGGTCAGTACCCATCTCTGTATAACTTTCAGCATATGCTAATATTTTAAGATTTCTTTTCATTGCCTCTTCTTCAGACATTAAGATGATTGCTGCCGCACCATCATTTAATGTTGATGAGTTTCCAGCTGTTACTGTTCCATCTTCTTGAAATACAGTTTTAAGTTTTGATAATCCTTCAATACTTGTATCTTTTCTAACACCTTCATCTTCAGTTAGTAAGCCTTGTCTTAATTGAACAGGAACAATTTCTTCATTGAAATATCCTGACTCAATTGCTTTAGTAGCTCTAACTTGTGATTCATATGCGTATGTATCTTGTTCTAACCTAGATACATCATATTTACTTGCAACATTTTCTGCCGTTACACCCATTGGTTGTTTGGAAAAGACATCCATTAAACCATCATGATACAAAGAATCTTCTTGAACAAGATTATTATACTTTGCTCCAAAACGTGCATTTTTTATAATATAAGGTGTTTGTGACATGTTTTCAAATCCACCTACAAGAACAACGCTTTGTTCTCCTAATTGAATGCTTTGCATTCCCAGATGAATTGCTTTCAAACTTGAACCACAAACTTCATTTACTGTGAAGGCTGGGACTTCCTGTGGAATTCCTGCTTTCATTGCAGCTTGTCGGGAAGGATTTTGTCCCAAGCCTGCTTGTAATACAGAACCCATTATTACAAGTTCTATATCTTTTCTATCAATATTTATTGCATCAAGTGCACCATTAATTGCATATGATCCCAAGTCAGTTGCACTTATATCCTTTAATGCACCACCAAACTTGCCAATCGGTATTCTTTTGGCACTTACTATTACTACTTTGTTCATATAATCTCCTCTTATGTAATTTGTATTATACCCCTTATTGATGTAATTGTAATTAATACAAACGTTATACTGCATGTTTTCCACCACTTCACATATTTAGCAATTTAATTAACATGATATTTATATCTTATTCATGTATAATAGATAAGCAATTGAAGGAGTGATTTTTATGAATATAGGTTTAGATAAAATCAGTTTTTACTCTCCAAACCAATACATTGATATGAAAGAGCTCGCACACCATCGGGATACGGATCCTAATAAGTATACTATAGGTTTGGGTCAAGACGAAATGGCCATCTCAAATCCTACACAAGATCCTGTAACAATGGCTGCGAATGCTGCTATAAAAATTTTAGACACACATGATTTAGACTCTATTGATTTAGTACTATTTGCAACAGAGACAGGTTTAGACTATTCTAAAGCATTATCTGTATATGTTAGACATTTACTCGATATACAACCCTTTGCGCGTTGTATAGAGCTTAAAGAGGCATGCTACTCAGGTACAGCGGCAATCCAACTAGCTAAGTCACATATCGCATCCAATCCCGATAAAAGAGTCTTGATTGTTATGGCTGATATATCAAGATATGGACTCCATACAGCAGGGGAACCAACACAGGGTGCGGGTGCTGTTGCTATTGTCATGAGTAGAGATCCAAAACTACTGATCTTAGAAGATGAATCCAGTTATTTCACAGATGATGTCATGGACTTTTGGAGACCTAACTATAGTCGTGTAGCAATGGTTGATGGTAAATACTCAAATGAACAATACCAAAGATTCTTCGATGTTACATATAATAATTATTTAAATGAAACAGGTAGAACTATTGATGACTTTAAAGCGCACCTCTTCCATATTCCTTATACAAAAATAGGATTAAAAGCTTTACAGTCAATTACAGATGATCAAGATAAAATTGATACTTATCTTAAATCAACAACATATAACAGACGTATTGGTAATATATACACAGGTTCACTATTCCTAAGTCTTATTTCTTTATTAGATTCTAAAACTTTAGCATCTAATGAACGCATTGGACTTTATAGTTATGGATCAGGTTCTGTTGCTGAATTTTACAGTATGAGAACTGTTGATGGTTATCAAAAGCATCTATATCCAAGTCATTTAGAAGATTTAGATAGTCGTACTAAAGTAGATATAGATACATATGAAAAAATATTTAACTTCTCATATCCAACAGATGGCAGTTTATTAGAACTTGATACAAGTAATGATAAAGGTCCATTTGTATTATCACATATCGAGAATCACATTCGATACTATACTAAGAAATAAAAATAACCCTCTAAGTATGATGATTTCCTATTAAGGATTATCATTACTCTAGAGGGTTTTTGTATGTTTGAATCTTAATAGTGCTTAAGGTATTTTTCTACACAATCTTCAAATTTATGTAAGAAACTCTCTTCCCCAAAAGTATTGATTTTAAAAAACATTGCTTGAGAACCACCAGACGTTATTGCACTAAAGTGTATCATATCACCTGATCCAACAATTGTAAGATTCAGACTGACACGATTACTACCAATAGCACTATAACGCTCAAAGACTCTTACTGCTACTTTAGTCCCATTCACAGTATAGTCATCTGAATTTTCTAGATTTGCTGAAACACTGCCGCCTCTTACGCAATCTTCTGCATACTGTACAAACTTCTCAAAATCACCTTTGAATTCTTTTACAAATTTTGCCATAACTGACTCCTTTATTGTTTTTTTTATAGCATAATTACTTTCTCGATAAACTCTGTATCGAAGTAATCAATATAGTCTTTCCATATTCCCAGTTCTTTTTTCGCGCTTTCATTTGAATCTGAAGCATGAATTACATTATTAACAAGTCTGTGGTCAATTCCTGCAAGATCATAGTTATCATTAGAAAACATATGTCTAATAGTTCCTTCTGCCGCTGCTTGAGGATTAGTTTTACCTACAAGTCTTCTTGTGTATTCAATGATGTCTTCTTCTCCATCGTATTGAATGTGCATTGGAACAATATTGAAATCACCAAAATAGAATGAGTTGAATAGTCTTCCCACAAAATCAAAGTCTTTACCTTTTTCATCTATTACTGTTTCATAATGAGAAAGTAAAAGTTTCATAACTTCCATATTTGTTTTGACTTCTTTGTAGTTCTTAACTATAAGACCTTTTTCTTTTAAAAATTTATATATTGCTTCGCGATGTTCAAAACCATCAGGTTTTATCATCATGTATGTTTCTTGCATTGTCTTCTCTCCTTTAAAAAAGACCTCTAAGAGGTCTTATAGTTTGTGGAATTGTTCCACATCAATAACAAATACTGTTGCCCCTCCAACTTGTACTTCTATTGGAAACGAAGCGAATCGTCCCATGTCGTAAGATGCACTTGATGGTACAACTTCTGTACGTTTCTCACATTCTCTTTCAAGAATTTCTAGACATCTATCTACTTCACTGGCTTCGACACCAACAATAATTGTTGTGTTTCCAGCTTTTAAGAAACCACCAGTTGTTGCCAAACGCGTAACCGTAAAGTTCTCATTGTTTAAACTTGACGTAACACTTGATGCATCATCATTTGCTACAATTGCGAGTACTAATTTCATAGATTTACCTCCTTTTATAGTTTCATTATATCATACGTTAAAAACAAGTGCATGGATTAATACCATATATCTTAATTTAATGGATGATTTCAATATCTTACAAAGCGCTTCTAATGAATTTACCCTTTTATAAAACCATCTGCTGCTCCGACAAAACTATATTCGCAGAAAAGCATATCTTCACTGAGTTTTCTATATATAAAAAGGAAGCTATACATAATAGCTTCCTTTCAAAATCTATATAACCTAAAACATGAAGTTAATGGCTTATTTAGTATCTTTAATATTAACATTGAGCACAATAATTGTTGTGATCGCATATACAAAAAATCTTGGCTTATCATTTAATTGTTTAGAAATTATATAAACAAGAACTAAAGCTGCGATTAATAATAGAAATCTAATAGTTGAGACTCTTTTTGAATCTTTCATATATAACTCCTCTTAGTATATATTTAATACTAGATATTTATTGTATATTAAACGTTGAATCTAAAGTGCATGATGTCGCCATCTTCAACAACATAGTCTTTACCTTCAAGGCGTAATCTTCCTGCTTCTTTAACACCTAGCTCTGATCCATATTCCATAAGATCTTTATAGCTAAATGTTTCTGCACGAATAAATCCTCTTTCAAAGTCTGTATGGATAACTCCAGCACATTGTGGTGCTTTCATACCTTCTTTGAATGTCCATGCTCTGATCTCTAATGGACCTGCTGTAAAGAAAGTTCTTAGGTTTAAGATGTCATAAGCTCTTGTTACTAGTAAGTCTAGTCCACTTTCTTCAACACCTAAATCTGATAAGAATTCTTTCTTTTCATCATCTTCTAAAGAAGATAAATCTTCTTCTACTTTTGCACTTAACCAAACAACTGATTTACCATTTTCTTCAGCATATGCTTTTACTGCTTGGTAATGTCTGTTGCTGTCTGCATCTGTAATTGAGTCTTCATCAATGTTTGCAGCATAGATCATTGGCTTTAATGTTAAGAAGTGGAATGTCTTTGCAATTTCCTTTTCTTCATCTGTCAGGCTTAAAGTAGTAAGTGGCTTGTTGTCCTCAAGCACTACTTTTGCTTTGTTTAACATTGCAACTTCTGCTTTTGTATCTGCATCAAGATTTGCTTTGTTTCCAACTCTTTTTAATCTGTTATCAACACTTTGTAAGTCTGCTAACATTAATTCAATTTCAATGATTTCAATATCATCGATTGGATCTACTCTACCTGATACGTGTGTGATATCTTCATTATCGAAACAACGTACTACGTGAATAATAGCATCTACTTCTCTAATGTTTGATAAGAACTGGTTTCCAAGTCCTTCACCTTGTGATGCTCCTTTTACAAGGCCTGCAATATCTGTGAATTCAAATGTTGTTGGAATTAGTTTTGTTGATTCAATTTTTTCACGAATATCTTCAAGTCTATTATCCTTTACTTTAACAACTCCTACGTTTGGAGCAATTGTTGCAAACGGATAGTTTGCTGCTTCTACTTGCGATTTTGTAATCGCATTAAATAATGTAGATTTACCTACGTTTGGTAATCCTACTATTCCTGCTGTTAATGACATTAATTTTCCTCTTTCCTTCGAATAACTTTTTTCAATCTCTTTTCAAAATTCGTGCGAGATAACATAATGATTGCGCCACATCCTTCGCATTCAATCTTAATATCTGCACCCATTCTAACAATTTCAAATGTTTTTGATTTTTTACATGGATGATCTTTTTTCATTTGAACTATATCACCCAAACCATATTCAAACTTCATTTTATAACTCCTTCAATCTGTATGCTTCATATGTGTTCTCCAGTAATGAAGCAATGGTCATAGGACCTACTCCTTTTGGAACAGGTGTTGCATATGCTACTTTACTATAAGCAGCCTTTTCAACATCACCACAAAGTTTACCTTCGTGTCTATGAATACCAACATCTATTAATACATGGTTTTCATTAAGTTGTGAGGCTTTAATGAATTCTCTTTGTCCGATTGCTACAACGATAATATCATTATCTTGAATGAGTTTATCTAAATTTTTTGTTCTTGAGTGTGCTGTTGTTACCGTTGCATTTCTTTGTAATAGCAGTGTAGATATTGGTTTACCTACAAGTCTACTACGTCCAATAACAAGGGCTCTTTTACCTTCTAACTCAATATTATAAGTATCAAGCAGTGTCATTATCCCTTTAGGAGTACAAGGTATCATATTCGCTTTATTAAGTTCTAAGTAACCAACATTTAAAGGGTGTAATCCATCTACATCTTTAAGTGGTGAGATACTGTCGATAACAGCGTCCTCATTTATATGATTAGGTAAAGGTAATTGTACAAGAATACCATCGATATCTGGGTTACTATTTAACAGTTCAATTTCTTTTATTAAAGACTCTTGTGATATATCAACATCAAAAGCAATCGTCTCAGATTTAAAACCTATCTCTTGGGAAAGTTTTGTCTTACTTGCAACGTATGTCTTTGATGCAGGATCTTCCCCAACAATTACAACTGCAAGACCTGGTACACGTTTCTTTTCTTTTATGAGTTTATCAACTTTTTCTTTAATAGCCAATCTTCATTGTTTAGCAGTAATAAATCCATCTAGTATCTTTGTCATGACTACCTCCTAATAACCTGTATATTTTATCATAAGTTATAATACCTTGCCATCTTTGACTTCCATAATCATCGTAATTGGTCCATCATTATTAATTATTACATTCATATGTGTTTGAAATATACCTTTTTCTACTTTTATACCATTATCCTCTAGATATTTATTGAATGATTCATATAATTCATTTGCTATATCAGGAGACATTGCATTTGTAAAACTTGGTCTATTTCCTTTTTTGATGTCTCCTGCAAGTGTGAATTGTGAGATTGATAAGATAGATCCTTCTACATCTTTTATACTAAGATTTATCTTACCTTCTTTATCATCAAAGAGTCTTAGTGTCGTAATCTTATCTGCCGCTCTTTTAATACCGGGCAATGTGTCACTCTTTTCTATCCCTACCAACAAGCAATAGCCCAGTCCTATTTCCCCCACAATTTTTTCATCAACGATAACTTTTGCTTCTTTAACTTTTTGTATAACTATTTTCATAATACACCTCACCCTTATTCTATCATTACATGATACAATATGAACAGGTGATACTATGAATAAACCATTAGCTTTTAAAGTTAGACCTGATAATATTGATGAAATAATAGGTCAAAAACATTTATTAGGTGAAAACCAAACATTAAGAAACATGGTGAATAATAAACACATTCAGTCTATGATTTTTTTTGGTCCGCCAGGAACTGGGAAAACAACCGCTGCAATGGCTGTAGCCAATTCTTTAAACAGACCTTTTAGGCTTTTTAATGCAGTAAGTGATAATAAAAAAAAGTTGGACCAGTTATTTGTTGAAGCTGAAATAAGTTCTGGACTTGTTGTCATTATTGATGAAGTACATAGAATGAATAAAGGGATTCAGGATGCTCTTTTACCGCATATTGAAAGTGGTCTTATAACAATGATTGGGGCAACTACTGCAAATCCTTATTTTTCAATCAATCCTGCGATTCGATCAAGGGTTCATTTATTTGAATTCCTGCCACTTACGGATCAAGATATCATTGATGTTTTGAAACGTGCCCTTGATATATTGCAAGGTAAGACTGTCGATTATAATGTTCTAAGTACCATTGCTACACAAAGTAATGGTGATGCTCGTTTCGCAATAAATGCTTTAGATTTGCTGATCAATGCAAATATGGAATCTCACATTACAATTGATCACTTACAAAAACTGAGTCTTTCGATAAATATTTCGATGGATAAAGACAGTGACAATTATCACGATACACTCTCCGGTTTTCAAAAGTCTATTAGAGGAAGCGATGTTGATGCTGCCCTTTATTATTTAGCCAAGCTCATCGAAGTTGGTGATTTGGATTCTATCGAAAGACGACTTCTTGCTATCGCATATGAAGATGTTGGGCTTGCAAATCCTGCTGTTGTAGCACGAACTGTTAATGCGATTACAGCCGCCAGAATCATTGGATTTCCTGAAGCCAGACTTCCTCTTTCCCTTGCTGTTATTGAGTGTGCTTTAAGCCCAAAGTCTAAAAGCGCAGAGTATGCAATCGACAATGCGCTTGAGATAATCAGAACAACAGCATATCAAACACCAAAATATTTAAGATTAAATGCAGTAGGTGTGGATGATGAAGACATGTATGATTATGAGCGGCACGATCTATGGCATAAGATACAATATCTTCCCGATGGTTTGAAAGACAAATCTTTTTATTCCCCAGGAAATATAAATTCTGCAGAAAAAGCATATGCAGAAAACTATGCAAAGTTAAAAGCAATTAAAAGATCATCAAATTTAAGAGCACTAAAAAAATAAAAAACGAGTCGCGAGACTCGTTTTCATTTACTATTTCACCTTATTAATTTTATCTAGAGCTGCTTGAGCAAGAATGTTCAAGTAGTTCCAAGGTCTATCAAAGTAAGGTTGGAAGAAGAAGTCAACAAATGCTAAGTCTTCTACCGTCATTTTATTTTGAATTGCTAATGACAATGTATTTGCAGATTGTGTAATATCATATTTAGATATTAGTTGTCCACCAATAATTTGATTGTTATCTTTACGATATACAAGTTTCATTAGAATTTTTTCTGTTGTTGGCATAAATTCTGGTCTATAGTTATCTTCAACAAGTACACTGTCGTATTCAATACCAAAGTGTTCTGCACTGTTTGCAGTTAATCCTGTTGATCCGATGTTATAACCAAATAAGTATAATCCTGATGTACCTTGTGTACCTCTATAAGCAACTTTGTGCTCATTAATATTTAACCCTACCAATGTTCCCATACGTACTGCATTTGTTGCTAGTGGGATGTATGAGTGGTCTTGTGTTGGGTTATAGTGTACTGCTACGTTATCACCTGCTGCATAAATATCTTTGTTCGATGTTTGCATGTAGTCATTAACTTTAACAGCACCATTTGGTAACATATCTACTTTACCTTTAACAAGTTCATTACTTGGTCTAAATCCTACACACATAATAACAAGGTCAGCATCAAATGTTGCCTCAGGTGTACTTACAGATTTAACTTTACCATTTTCATGTTTTGCAAATGAACTTACTGTTTGGTTAAGTGCAAGTGTAATTCCTTTATCTCTGAAATCATCTTCAAGAATATCTGTAAATTCTTTATCAAGATATTTATTAAGAATTCTATCTAGTCCATCAATCAATGTTACATTTTTACCTGAATCGTAGAATGCTTCTACAAGTTCAATACCAATGTATCCACCACCAACAATTACAACATTTTGAGCGTCATTTTTACGTTCAATAATTTCTTGTGCTTGGTTGTAGTTTTTACATAGTAAAATGTTTTCTGCTTCAACACCAGGAATTGGTGGCTCAATTGGCCATGATCCTGTTGTAAGTACCAGTTTGTCATATGATTCTACAAATGTTTCATTAGTTTTTAAGTTTTTAACTGTTACTGTTTTAGCAACTTCATCAATTTCTAGAACATCATGTTCCATGTTAATTTTAGCACCTAGTGATGCTAATTCTTCAGGGTTTGAATAAAATAAGCTTTGTGCATCTTTTACAACGCCACCGATATATAATGCGATACCGCAAGATAGGAATGATACGTTGTCATTTCTTTCGAAAACGATAACTTCATTACCAGGATTGTTTTTTAATATGGATTTAACTGCTGATGTCCCAGCATGTGTACATCCAATTACTACTGTTTTCATAATCTACCTTCTTTCAACTAAAGTATAATACTTTTATGGAAAAACCGAAGGAAAACGCCCAAGAACTTTGACCTTTAATTCGTGAAAATCTTCCCTAAGATTCAGTCTTTTTTATGATTTTGAATATCGCTGTTATTTATTGTTAAAGAGCCGATTCCTGTTTCTGTTTTTAGATCCTTAATTGTTGCATTATTAATGGTGATTGAACCAATACCTCCATCAATATCTACCTTTTCAGCTTCTAGTTTATTGATTGTTATTTTTCCAACTCCTACTTCGATATCCAGTTTATTGCTGTTAACATTTATAAGTTCTGTTTCACCAATACCACCGGAAATTTCAATATCTTTATGAACTGTGATGTTTTCTAATTTTGTTCTACCGACACCACCTTCAATTTCAAGGGAGCTTAGCTTAACATTTGAAATATAAGTATCACTTACTGCTAGTTCTAAATCTAATGATATATCTTCTGAGCTAATATAAATTACAATTCTCTCATTTTTATCACTGAGACCTTTCATGTTGATACCAAACATTTTCATACTTTTGTCTTTTATAGTAAGTGTATTTCCACTAACTTGAGATACAACATTTCGTTTTCCATTGTATTCAACCCAAGTCTCATCATTTTCTGAAGGTTTAATTTCTAAATCTGATATGATATTTGATGTTTTAATTTTAGTAATTCCTTTGTATTTATCATCGCTTGATATACTATTAGAATTTCCCATATGTCCACCATTATTCATGTGACCATTGTTAATATGACCCCACATGGAATTATTCCACATATTATTGCTCATGTTACCCATCATATTTCCTGGTGACATTAATGTTAGTGCTACAACTCCAATAATTGTTAGAGGCAGTGTTATTGCAAGAATGGTCCCCAATATTTTATTGATTCTTTTATTTCGCATTGTGTGTACCTCCTGTTTTAGTATTTCTAATATTGTTAACAATTGTTCTAATAATATATGTTGCTAGATAGACAATAAAATATGTAATTATTATTGCACTGATAATACCCATTATAGATGTACCGGTTGCTAAGATTCTATATCCTGATCCCATTGAGTTTCCCCAAATACTGCCTCCAGTAAAGTTTCTACCAAATAAGAAGAAGATAATACCAACAATAATACTCATAAGTGTTCCTACTAAGCCCATTACCATACTTAGGATCACAGGAATAACAACAATAAGTGCCATCAGAATAAGTATAACTTTTGCCCATCCTGGCATACTTGTTTTTTGGATTGTTTTTTCTGTATAGACAAGATCAAACTCTTCAGCAATTTCATCAGCTAAGATTCCTGGTCTCCCCAGTTTACTGATTACATCCTGCATTGTATGTCCTTCATCTATAAGTTCATCAATAATTGTTTCATAGTTACTTATTATTTCACTATGATCACCTTGATAATAGTTAAGTTGTTCTTTTAACCTTTTTAAATATTCTTCTTTAGTCATTTTGCGCTCCTTTTTGAATACACTTTTGTATTAATTTTTCTAAATTGTCCCACTCAGATAAAAGCATTTCATAGTATACTTTTCCACTTTGTGTAATTCTATAATATTTACGTGCTTTTGCTGTACCTTCAACAACAGTCACATAGGATTCTAATTGCTTAGATCTCTCTAAGCGTTGTAGTATGAGATAAATTGTCGATTCTTTTACTTCGATAATTTCATTTAACTGTCCTACTAGTTCATATCCATAACTATCTTTATTACTGAGTAAAGCAAGTAAACATATTTCGAATGTTCCTTTTTTTAGTTGTGTTGCCACCTAATCACTCCTTAAGTACTTTGTTTAACAAGTACATTGTAATACAGAGTATCTTTTAAATCAAGGATTATATGCAAAAAAGAGCCCGGAGGCTCTTTTTAATTTAATAATTTACTTGTAATTTATATTAGTCTATTTTTGTTGCTGCTTTTGCTGCTTTGTCAAATGCTTGTAAGTATCCTTCAACACCAATTGTTACAGATGATTTTAGATCTTCTACATCTGCTTTACCATCTTTAAGTGGTGTTTCTAATAGATCTGATAGTTTTAATCCAACTGCATATTCTTCTAGACTTGCGATTTGCTCATCCCACTCTGCAACTGCGTTTCCGTATTCTTTCATATTATAGTTTGCACCTAATTGTTTTTTAGATGATAATAGATTTTCTGATGTTACAACACCTGCATTTGATGCGCCTTTGTTTTGTGCAGCATCGATGAATGCATATGCGATTTCACCTTTACTGTTTAAAGCAACAGATGCAATTGTTGTATTGATTTCAATTCCTTCTTTTGAAGCTGAAGTAATACTTTGTGTACCTATTGATACAACATCTTTTGCGTCAACTGCGTTTGCAACGGCCATTTCAACAACTTTTAGGTATGCACTAACATCAATTGTTACTGATGATTTTAAATCTTCTTCTGCTGGTACCATTGGGTGTGACTCATCTTTTTCATATGTTTCCATTGTAAGAACTTCATCTAATGTTTGTCCTGTCATCCACGTTTCAAGTGATTCAATTTGTTCGTACCACTCAGCAACTGCGTTACCATATGTTTTCATATTGTAGTCGTCGCCTAATTCTTTTTTAGTACCTTTACCTTCAAATCCTACTAAAGCATCTTTGTCATCAACTTTGATAGTGTTTTGAGCTGCGTCAATATATACTGATGCAATCTTGTCACCATCTAATACTACTGTTGCATAGTATGTGTTAACTTCAAATTTACCTGCTTCTTCACCAGCATCTGCTAGTTTCTCTGATGTAAGTACTGCTGTTCCTATTTTATAGTCTTTACCTGGTGCTGTTTCTTCCTCTTTTGGTTTTGAAGAACAACCTGTTAAAGCTAATAGTCCAATTAATAAAATCGCTAAATATTTTTTCATAAAAAATACTCCTCCTCTTGCTTATTCATCATAAATTAGTGTTTAGGGAGGGTCAATACGAAAAAGTGATATTTCGCTAGGTATAAGCAAAACTTATAAATAAATTACAGTTCGTGATAGCACTTTGTGAAAAAACAATCATATTACACTATTACGAGATTAAATCTCTAGTGTTTTTTTGATTGTTTTTAATACATTTTCTTCAAAAATATCTATCCAAATACATTTCTGTTGATGTTTAAACCAGGTAATTTGACGTTTTGCAAAGCGTCTTGTGTTTCTTTGGATCAATGAAATACATGTCTTCTTATCTATATCTGTATTAAAGTATCCTTGGAATTCTCTATAACCAATAGATTGAAATACTGGGTATTTGAATATATCGGGATCTTTTTCATAGAAATTTAGGACTTCTTTCTCTAATCCTGAATCAAACATGATCTCTACACGTTTGTTGATGCGATCATAGATTCTTTCTCTATCACCTTGGAGAAAGAAAACATGTGCTGGAATTATTTCGACATCTTTCCTATTTTCAGTAATATCATCTCTTGTTTTATTACTATTATAATAAGACTCTAGTGCTCTAATGATTCTTTTCCTATTATTAGGGTGAATTGTTTCAAGTGCACTTGGATCTACGCTTTCTAATTCTTTATAGAGAACTTCGGTGTTTTCATCTCTTGTGTATTCAGATTGTTCTTCTTTAGAAAAACGATAATCATATAATAAGGCTTTAATATAAAGTCCTGTTCCACCCACGACAATAACATTCATATCTCTTGATTGTATTTCTTTAATTGTTTCACGTGCATCTTCTTGAAATCTAGCTACATTATAAGTATCTTTATAATCAACAATATCAATCATATGATGTTTGATATTATCCTGCTCTCCAATACTTGGTTTAGCACTACCAATATCTAAACCTTTATATACTGCTACTGAATCTGCTGAGATTATCTCTGCATTCCATTCTTTAGCAAGTTCAATTGCGGCTTTTGTTTTCCCACTTGCTGTAAGACCTGCTATAACAACAATCGGTTTCATCGCATAAACCTTTTCAATATATCTTTTTCTTCAATTACCATCAATGTAGGACGACCATGTGGGCAGTGTAAAGGTTGTCTTGCTGCTCTCAGTTGAGATACCAGTGTTTCCATTTCAAGTTGTGACATATATGCATTAAAGCGAACTGAAGAGTGACATGCTAAAGTAGCAAGGGTATCACTTCTAAAATCTTCTTCTCTTATTGTTCTGTGTGTTTCTAGATAATCTAATGTTTTATTTACAAATTCTAAGAGTTCTTTTTCTTTTATCCATAGTGGTACTTCTCTTAATATGAAACTTGACTCATCAAATACATCAAGATCCATTTGGAACATTTTAAATGCATCCTTAACTGTATCTTCTCGATGTACTAAAGAACTTCTGCCATCAAATATTAAGGGCATCAGTAATAATTGTGAATCAACTTGTTTGTTTAAGAGTTTGTCTTGGTAATATTCATAACGTACACGCTCCATTGCAGCATGTTGGTCAATGATATATAAACCCGTCTCCCCTTTTGCAAGGACATATTTACCACTCATTTGAGAAAGGACCGTTAGAGGTTCAATAATTGAGGATTCAATTGCTTCTGTAGCTTGTATTTCCTCTTCTATATATATAGCTTCTTTTTGATGACTTTCTTTTGTTTCTTCTAGTACTGGTTCACTCTTAAAAGTATTATCAATAAATATACTTTCATCTTGAACTTTTTCTTCAAAAGGTATTTCATCTGATTTTGTTACTTCAACAAGAGATACTGGTTTCTCTATGATTATAGATTCTGTCTTTTCAAGAACAGGTTCTTTTAAGAGTTCATCCATCATTGATGCTTGTTCATCAAGAATCTTAACTTTAGGTATTCTTGTTTTATGAGTAAGTTTATCTTCTAAAGAATTAAGGATTAAAGCAACAAGTTCTCTGTCTTTTGATAATCTTATTTCCCACTTACTTGGATGCACGTTAACATCGACCAGTTGTGGGTCTACATTAATCTTTAAGACTCCTATTGGAAACCTATCATTAGGAATGTGTCTTCTGAATCCTTCTATAATTGCGTTACTAATAACTGAGTGACGAATCATTCTATCATTAATATATAACCAGATAAAATGTCTGGCTGCTCTTGTATGTTCTGGTTGAGCAAATACTCCTTCTATTTCGAAGTCATAGTCTCTTTCTTTAATTTTCATTGCATTGCTTGCAACAGAGCTACCAAAGACTTGATAGAATACATTATCAATGTTTCCATCACCATATGATCTAAATAGTTCCTTCTCTTCATCTATAAGTCTAAAAGACACATCAGGATGTGCAATTGCAAATTTATTGATGATATCACTTATGATTGAAGTTTCATAACGAGTATTTTTAATATATTTTAGACGTGCTGGAACTTTTAGAAATAAGTTTTCTACAATAACTGTAGTTCCCTTGTTACGAGCAAAAACAGTCAATCTTTTTTGTTGACCATTATCTACCAGTATTTCGTGTCCATCTTTTCCATCATTGGTTTGAATCATAACAGTACTAACAGATGCAATAGAAGGCAGTGCTTCTCCCCTAAATCCAAACGAATTTATTTGGTTTAGATCCAGTTCCGAAAATATTTTACTGGTTGAGTGTCTTTTGAATGCATTGACTAGGTCTGTTGCATCCATACCATCTCCATTATCAATAACGGATAAGTGCTTCATACCACCCTCTTCAATATGTATTTCAATAATTGTAGAATTTGCATCTAAAGCATTTTCAATAAGCTCTTTTAAAATACCAGAGGGACGTTCAACGACCTCTCCGGCAGCTATCATATTCGCTAGATGGGCATCCATTACTCTTATTTTACTCATTTGCATCACCTATATTTGCTTTGATTTCTGTTAGAAGCATAAGTGCTTCAAGAGGTGTCATTTGATTCATATCTACTGCGTTAAGTGTTGTTACGAGTTCTGTATATGCTTTTGGTACTGTTTCTATAAATACAGCTTCATTATTTAAAGTTACATTATGTTTTTGTGCTTCCAATACTTCTAGGTTTTGGCTTGCGCGTTGAATGAGGGCTTGTGGTAAGTTTGCAAGTCTTGCAACGTTAATACCATAAGATCTCTTAGCACTTCCTTCTATAACTCTATATAGGAAAGTCAGTGCATTGTTTTCAGCATGTGCTTCTACATGTATGTTTTTTACAGAAGACATAATGTTTTCTAGTTCTGTTAATTCATGGTAGTGTGTTGAAAATATCGTATTACACCCAATATTTGTAACCATATATTCAAGAATTGATTGTGCGATTGCCATACCATCGTATGTTGATGTTCCACGTCCTATCTCGTCAAATAAAACTAAAGAGTTTTTACTTGCTTTAGATAGAGCGGTTTGTGCTTCCATCATTTCAACCATGAAGGTAGATTGTCCCATCAAGATGTCATCACTTGCACCCATTCGTGTAAAGATTTGGTCAACAATACCCAGATCGGCATGACTTGCAGGAACAAATGCTCCCATTTGAGCAAGTATAACTATCAGGGCACTCATTCTTAAGTATGTAGACTTACCACCCATGTTAGGTCCTGTTAAAATTAAGAGTTTTCTATCTTCACCAAATAAAACATCACTTGCAATATATTGGTGTGATGACAATTCTTTTTCTAATACAGGGTGTCTTCCATCAACAATATTCATATCATTGTTATTGTTGAATACTGGTTTAACATATCCTGGGTATGAAGAAATATGTTCAAGAGATTGAATAAGGTCTAATTTTGCGATACTTTGAGCCATCTCTTGAATCTCGTTCGTATATTCCAAGCATAAGCTTGTAAATTTCTTCATCAGCATATTCTCTATTTCAAGTATTCTTTCTGAAGCACTTACGACTTTTGTTTCATATTCTTGTAGGTCAGCACTGATATATCGTTCTGCGTTTGTAAGTGTTTGTTTTCTGATAAAACCAAACTCTTCTTTAACATTATCAACCTGTCCTTTAGATATCTCAATGTAGTAACCAAAAGCACGTGTATAACCTACTTTTAGATTTTTGATATCTGTGATTTCTCTTTGTTTTTGCTCATATTCTACAAGCCATTGTTTTCCATTCTTTGTAATCTCTAGTAGGTCGTCTAACTCATCGTCTACGCCTGGTTTGAAGGTTCTACCTTCTTTCAACTGTACAGGAGCATCATCCATAATTGCATCATCAAGAGCTTTAAATAGTTTCTCTAGTCCGTCTACTGATTTTATAAAATCAAACTTATCATGGACACTTAAAGTATCTTTTAAAGTATTGAATGCTTCTATTGTCTTTTTCAATCTAACAAAGTCTTGGGCATTATTTTTATCTGTTGTTAAACGTGCAATAACTCTATGGATATCATAGGTATTCTTAAGACCATCTATAACATTATCTCTTAACATAAAGTTCTGTTGTAGATATTCAATTTGATCTTGTCTTTCTTTTATATCTTCTACTAAAACCATCGGTTGTAATAAGGCTTCTTTTAGTGCTCTTGCACCCATATTAGTTTTGGTATGGTTTAGGAATGAATAAAGTGATAAGTCTTTATTGCCGCCTTGTTGTAGAAGTTCTAAGTTATTCATACTTGAATAATCCATTTTTAAATAAGATAAATCATTGAGTAATACTACTTCTCTGAAGTGGTTTAGATTTCTCTTTTGTGTATATTGTAAGTAGGAAAATAACTTTTGTAGTGCTTTTTCTACCAGGGAGTCTTCATGTTTAATATCTTTATAATAACCATCTTCATAAGAGATGTGAATGCTTGTTTTATCTTTAACATCATTGATGATATTCTCATCAAAACTTGAATCAACAACCAGTTCTCTTACTTCAAATTGTTCTAGTGTTTTTAGAATTTCTAAGTTTTGATTTAAGACTCTAATTGATCTTAAACTTCCCGAAACAATATCACATAAAACAATTGTTGCATAAATAAGGTCTGCATGAATTGCAGCAATTTCATTATTAATTAGGTCTTCCTGTTCAATACTTGTACCAGGAGTAACAATTTCTACAACTTCTCTTTTAACAATGCCAACAGCATCTTTTGGATCTTCAACTTGTTCTACGATTGCTACCTTATATCCATTTGCTACAAGTTTATTAATGTATGACTTTGCAGCATGATGGGGAACCCCACACATGGGTGCTTTTTCAGCTCCACCTGCACTACGTTGCGTTAGTACTAGATCTAATACTTTTGCTGCTGTAATCGCATCTTCAAAAAACAGTTCGTAGAAATCTCCAAGGCGATAAAACACCAAAGCATCTTTGGTGTTTTCTTTTATCTCCATATATTGTTTAAGCATTGGTGTTAATTTTTCTTTTTTTACCATATCATTCTTCTTTCAAAATATTGTTTTTCTTAATACGTTCATTTACTTCTTTTTGTAACATATATGATCCAGCACCATAAGAGATACTGTAACCTTCACGTGTTAGGATAATTTTAGTTACACCTTGATAGTGTAATCCACCTGTATTAATATTATCTTCATCTTTTAATTGTACTGTAATACGTGTTGGATAACTTGATATCTTAATAATGTTATCAATACCACCAACGCGTTCTATAAAGTCAGTTACTTCATCATCTTTAATTCCAATATTCAAAATATCGATTGCGACTTTACTGTAATAGATTCTTGTTACATAGTAATAAATAAAGAATACAATCACACCAAACAGTAATAGTATTAATACTTGTTGGTTTACGATGTTTTTTCTTGATATTGAAATTATATCAAGTAAGTTACCTGGGTTAGCAGCACTCAGTATACCTAAATAGGAGAAACCAAGTGTGATTGATAATCCAAGTAATACCGCACTTATAAATCCAACCATGAATAGGTGGAATATATAAAGTATCGGTGTTGTAAGTATCATTATGATCTCAATTGGAAATACAATTCCTGAAACGATTGATATTACAGTTCCTAATAAAACAGTAACGATTGCTTTGCTTTTCTTTTTAGTATCAGTAACTGTAGTTGATACAGCAATGATATAAGCTGGTATCGCAAATATATTTAATACATAGTAGTAAGTTGAGAACCTTCCGGCACTCCCAACACCAATAACTGCAACACTATCTTTTAATTGTGCAGCCCATATATTAACATCCCCTATATAAGTAAGGTTATCTAAACTATTCCAAGTACCACCCATTGATGTGAACCACATCTCATTTCGAACGATACTATCAAGTCCTAAGAGTGTTGTTAACCTCTCAACACTTGAGTAAGCAAACTGACTCATTGGATTTGTAAAATCTGATGCTACAAATTTCAATGATATATATAACCAATCAATTACGTTTGGAAAGAAATATGCCATCGCAATACCGAAGATTACTGATGCTAAAACAGCCTGCATAAGTCTAATTGAATCTCTATCTAATAATTTTGTAAAGTTTGAATTTCTCGCATGCATTGGTTTTTTATATACACGTCTTACAATCGCATAGATCCCGAACAATCCTATTGTTCCTGTATGCATCATTTTTAATTCACTTAAGTTTATATTGAAAGATAACAGTGTAGAATAAGCATTTTCTGGCAATGTTCCTGGAGCGAAAAACAATATCATGATTAAATATACTAAATATGATATAATTCCAACGACAACAATATTTTTTTCATCCATTCTAGCCTGTAGTAATTTTACAAAAACTACAAATGGAAAGGCCTTAACAATAAGTCCTCCCGTAAATAAAAGAATATTTGTAATTGTTATTACTATTGGATAGTCAAGTTTTAAGATTTCATTCAAAAAAGGATTCCCTAAAATAGAACCCACTGCTATTAAAAATGTAGCAAGGAAAAGTGACTTTATCGGAAGCTGAAGTTCCTCTAAATATATTTGAAGTTTATTCATAAAACACCTCTATCTTCATCTTATATATTATACACTATTATCTAACATCACAAAAGGAGAAACACATGAGAACACAGATAAATGAAAGTAAGCGACAATTTTATACTGACTATGTACTGGTCATATTAATATTACTCAGTGCAATTGTTGGTCTTGTAGGAATTTATCTTGCTGCACCATTCAATAACTTAGATACAAGCAAATCAGATATCATTAGACAGATATCTTGGTTCTTTATCAGTTTTGCTTTTCTAACCATATTACTGAAGCTGGGTACAGATAGGCTCTTTACAGTTTCCTATGTTGCATACGGCATACTCTTAGTACTACTTGTTATTCAAGTAATGGCACGTTATAGAATTATCAATACGAGTTTAATACCTGAAATTAACGGGGCATACGCCTGGTATATAATACCCAAGGTTGGCTCCTTTCAACCTTCAGAGTTTATGAAAGTAATGCTCATATTTATTACAGCTAATATTATTTCAAAACACAATAAAGAAAAAGAAGATAAGTCATTTACAAGTGACTTTATATTAGGGTTAAAGATTGCTAAGTTTGCAATTCCCCCCCTTATATTAATAGTTTTACAACCTGACTCAGGTATTCCAATTATTATTGTTATCAGTTTAGTATTTATGTTCTTCTTATCAGGAGTTCGAAGCGAATGGTTTATTATTATATTCTCTTTTGCTTTCGTAGCATTCTTTGGAATTATATTCTTATACTACAATAACCCAGCACTACTGAATCGATTATTTGGTGGTAATGCTCAAAGTTATCGACTCAATCGTTTCTATGGTTGGCTTGATTATGAAAAATATTCTGGAAGTCATGGTCACCATTTATACAATGCCATTGCTTCTATTGGAACTGCAGGATGGACAGGACATCCAATAGGTTCTGTTATTCTACAAATTCCTGAAGCTCAGACAGACTTTATATTTGCAGTACTGGCTCAAAACTTTGGTTTTGCAGGTGGAGTTAGTGTGATTATCCTAGCCTTTGCACTTGATTTAAGATTGATATGGATTGCCCTCAAGAGTGATTTAGATCGTGAAAGATACCTTCTTGCTGGTGCAATAGCCATGCTATTTTTCCAACATACTGAAAACATTGGAATGGTACTGGGAGTCTTACCGATTACCGGTATTACGCTGCCCTTCTTCTCCTATGGTGGATCATCAATCCTATCTTACATGTTCCCATTCTCCGTTGCTTTCTATATGTACAGTGAAATAAAACATGCTCATAAACATTAATTATTACATTAAAAGAACTATAATCTTCTGAATATTCAGACTATTATAGTTCTTTTTTATTATACAAATACAAGTCTTTTTTCTTCTGTTACCCTAATCTTTTCATGATTACTTAAATACTCTTCAAGTAAGTCAGTACCGCTTGTACTCAAGACTTTTGGTCTTTTATAACTTGATACTTCATCCAGTTTAACATCTAAGAATTCTTCTATATTTTTAAGATGAAATTCTTGAAGTGCTAAAGTATATTGATTGTCGTCCTTTACCTCAACACCTTTTAAAGAAACACTGATAACATCTTTATTATCTCTATCATATTCAATTCTAAAACCACGCGAGAATTGATAGAATTCTGTAGTGTCATTAAAGGACTCATCTCTTAATATGTGTCTTACCATTCGTTTAATCTGTGCTCCAGTTACATAGATTCTTGAGAGTTCACCATCAAATGGGAAGATCTGCATCAAGTCTTGGTATAAAACAATAGGTCCTAAAGTTTTAGCACGAATACTACCTGACCCTAAGAATACTAGATCAACACCCAGTGCATCTTTGATTGCATCAGCAAATAATTTACCAAGTTCTGTTTCTGTGTTACGTTGTGGATGGGTATATGCATCCATAAAACGTGTGATGACACGACTATATTTTTTGTCTGTTTCATCTTTATAAGTATTCACTATTTTTTCAAGTTGCATATCTTTTTCTGATGTATCTTCATCAATAGGGACAAGATTCCATGTGTATGATTCAATTGAATTATCGAAAGTATTGATATTAATATCAAAACGTCCTACTTGTGATGTGCCTTCTCCTGCTTGAGCAATCGGGATACCATTGACTTCTAATGCTTCATCCATAAAAGTATGACTGTGTGCACCAATAATAATATCAACACCCCACCTTGGGTCTAATGAAGCTGCAAGTTCTTTATCTTTTTCAATACCAATGTGTGTTAGCAGTACTGTAAAATCTATATCAACTGACTTATAACTATTACATATTTTACCAACTTCAATAGCTGCTTCCTCAATATCTACAATAGCACCAATGAGCTTATCTTGTTTGGTAGTCGCAATGACTTCTTCTGTTAATATACCAATAAATAATATATTCATACCATCAACATTTAAAATAATATGTGAGTCAAACAGACGTTTATGGTTTGTTGTAATATACATATTCGCATTAATTATCGGAAAATTCGAACACTTTTCTACAAACAAAAGATGTGAAAGACCATAGTCAAGTTCGTGATTTCCCAAAGTAACAACATCGGGTGCAAGCATGTTTACAATTTCAATCGTTGATATACCTCTATATTCACTATCAATGATTGATCCTCTAAACATATCTCCTGCTATTACATACAATGTATTTGGTACTTCTTGTCTTACTTTAGATATGTATCCTGATAGCATTGAGATTCCGCCAACTTCTTTATTATCTATTGTTTTCTCGATAAAATCTCCATGCATATCATTTGAATGTAAGATCGTTAACTTCTTTAAATGTTCCATAATTATCCTCCTTTTGGGTGTGTACGCAAAAAGCGTATCTTATAGATACATGTATATATGATGAACGAATTATATGCACTGATGCAGGTGCTATCTTAACTAGAGTATAGGTTCGTTTGTGAAATATAGCAAGAAATGTACACGGTTTCATATAGAAAACAGCATGCTCTATGCATGCTGTTTGGTTATATTTATTAATTGCTTATCTATTAAAATAAAGCGTTTAATTTATCTATGTAAGAAAATTCTCTAAAATGAGCAAATCTCATTTTTTTAGTATTTAACTTAACTTCAATCTTATGGATGTTTTCTAAGTGGATATGTAGATGGTCATAACATAAAAGTGCATGATCAAAGTTTTCATATTCCATTCTTACTGTTGTTTTAGGATCTAATATTAAAGGTGCTGCAAGACTTCTTGCATGACGATGATGGATCCCTGATATTTCAGTTAATTGTAATAATTCTAGACCGTGAAATATAACAGCACCACCAATAGATCTATTGTATGCTGTTGAACCATATTGACCAGAGACACACAATCCATTACCTCTAAATAGTTCAAAATATTCATCATTTAAGTATACTTCTACGTGTTGTGTCTTAACAATATTTTCAATTCTAATTTCATTAAGTGCATTAAATTTCATAATTTCATCTTCTTTATAACATGTTGCTTCAAGAATTGATTTCTCTTCAATGGTAACTTTATTTGATGCTAAGTCTGAATAAAACTCTTCAATCTCTTCCATGATATAGTCGGTCGAAAAACCTAAGGTACCTGTATGTATTCCTACAAAAGCAACCTCATCTACTTTATCTAAATACTGATGGAAAGCATGTAATAAGGTGCCATCTCCTCCTACACACACGACTAAATCAGGACTTTCTTCATCATGTATTTTCCCCATACTGATTAATCTTTCTTTAATTTCACTGCAAGATTTTTTAGAGAATGCATCTCCTCGGCTTATTACTGTAAAACTTTTCATAATACTCACCCTTTTCTTTTTATATTGTAACATATAGAAATTTATTGTATTATAGTCCTATGGAAGAAAATTTAGAAATCGAATTCAAATCAAAACTAACTCAAGAGTCTCATTTATTGATCAGAGACTATTTTCCTTTTGAAAGTCCAATATTTCAAAACAATACTTACTACGATACGCCAAATTCCGATTTATATAGAGAGGGGACAATGTGTCGTGTACGTAAGATTGGTGAAGAATTATTGTTAACTGTTAAGGAACCACATCCTGATGGAGTTATGGAGTATGAGATTTATATCACTGGTGATATAAAATCTGATCCTAATTCTCAAAAAGTATTGGATGTGTTTAATGTAAATGCACAAGATCTCGAAGAGATTGCATTTAGTAATACTGTTCGTTATGAATATAAAGATGTTTATGGTACTTGGTGCTTAGATGTTACTCAGTTTGAATTTCATAAGGATTATGAAATTGAATATGAATTACATCATGAAGACAAAGCTGCTCAGAAACATTACTATCAAACTTTAAAAAGTATTGGTATTGAATATGAAGCTATTCAACCTAAATTTGTAAGAGCTTTAAATTCAAAACAGATAAGAGATGAAGAGCTTTCTCTTCAAGATTCGCATTCGTAATCACATTAAATTCATATTCTATATTTAATAAAGTATCTAGAATTAATTTAACGCCTAACATCTCATTCATTTGAGATTTATGTGTAATAGGAAATGTGATCACCAAGTTCGAATTTTCATAAGTATAAAATATATTATTTATAACCACACAATTTGTGTGGTTTTTTATTAGTCTAATTTGCTTATCTATATAATTAACTTCAATATCTTCAAGTAATCTTCTTAATGATTGCTCCGTGATATCTCTTGATATGTCATGTTTCGATATATTAGAGTTTTGGGACTTAACCCATGCATCAACACCGATTAATTTCCCTATTTCTAGTAATTCAACTGAACTGTCTTTGCCATCTTTTTCTATATATGTAAAAGATTCAAGACGGGAACTTATTTCAATATCTATCTCACTTAGAAAAATTGGATTTTGAAAGAAAACAATACCATCTAATTTGATAACTTGAAGTTGTTGAGGCAATCGGTGATCATTTTTTCTATAAAACTTAATTGCTTCTGTAAAGTCTTTATAGTGTTCATAACCAGTTTCTGTCTTATGCATATCCCAAGTCGACTTAGGACTATTATTTTTCATCTGAGTGCAACGTCCATAACCGATTAATCCCTTTTCATTGGTCTTAGGATGGCGTGTACGTCCATCTATAAAGAAAACTAGGTCTCCAACTGCAAATCGAGAGAAGTTTCGTAAACTAAAGCGCCAAAAGACCATAGTTTCACTGCCTCTTAGTCGGTGATAATCGATTATATTTGAATCAGTTATATATGCTATAGCACTCATCTAGCTCTCCTTTACTAATTAATTACTTAATTTCTAATTTACTTCCGAACATATCCATTAATATTTGCTCTGTTTCATCAACATAATCATCTTTACCTGTTATAAAATCTGATGCACTTAAGGCATCTGGTAATTGCTTTTTAGAGCTTAAATCTTTAAAGGATTCTATCGCTATCTTGAATTGATTTTCAGTTGCAGCAAATACTTGTTTTGGTGTACCCAGAATTTCTGTTGTGAATGAGATTAAATCATAAAGATTTATTTCATCTAAAATTGCACGAGATTGTGCTTGGTTTTTAGTAACCACTAGGATAAATGATTCTCCTGATAATGATATATTGGAGTTATTTAGTAGATTACTTTCTTTAGCCCAACGTGGATTTGATAAGTAATCTTTTAAATGACTAAAACTATCTGTATCTGTAATTCTTAAGTTCTTATCAGCACTAACCATATATTGAACAATTTCTTCTATTGTAAGATCCAACTTTTGAATTGAGATCAATTGTTTTGGTGTTTCAATTTCTACTTTTTCTTCTATAGGTGCTGTAATTGGTGTCTCAAATATACTGCTTTGAACTGCATCTTCAATAATTGGTGTCTGTGTTTCACGTTCAACATTGTTAACTTGATTCATATTAGGCATCGTACTTGGTCTTGCTTGAGTTTCCATTGTTGCTTGTTGTTGTGAATCCATTATTGCTGGAGTTTCTATTATTGCTTCTGGTTCTACTTCTTGAATAGTTTCAGTAATAGTCACACTTTCTACTTTTGGTATTGGAGCTGTAAAGAAAGCATCATCCAGAGGTTCATCTTCATCAAAGAATTCATCTTCCTCATTATAGTTATATTGTGGTTTTCCTATAATTTGATCAGCTTCTTTAATTTCTTGTGGATTTGGATTTTCTAATACTTGACTTGGTATTTCTATTTCAGCAGGTGTTGTTGCTTCATATTCTTCGATGATATCAGTTAGATCACGATGTATTGGATTTTCTACAGGCTTCTCTTCATGTCTATGAATTTCAACAGCTGTTGGAGTAACTTCAGGTCTTTCAATATATTCTTGTGTTTGTACGGGTTGAATATCTTCAACTTTATTTACACTATTATTATCCTCGTTATGTATGTATTCATCAGTTCTTTGTGTCTCTACTTCAGTTTCAACTTGAGTTTCTTGTAAGTAAGGGACATAGTTTTCTGGTTTTTCGGTTCTCTCATATAATTCAATCAATGCGATTTCAAAGTGAACTGCAGGTGTCGATGAGAATCTAATTTTTTCATGATAATCCAATAATATATTAATCATATCTACGATTTCTTTATTAGTGTAAGATAAATCTAAATACTCTGCTAAAGCTTTATCATTAACATTAATATAAGCATCATTTTTAGTATAACTATATATAATACTATCTTTTAAACCTGCTATTAATTCCATAACAAATCTGCTTACATCAACGGTCTTATCCATCACAGTACTGATTGTATTTATTAGTTTAGAGATATCTTTGTTCTTTAGATTATCAAACAGGGAAATTTTTTCTTCGGGTAATACCATTCCATTGTTATCGTAAATACTTTGAACAGTTATATTTCCTTCATTTAAAATCATTGCTTGTTCTAAGATTGTTAAGGCATTCCTCATTCCCCCACCTGATAGTGAAGCAATAAGTGCTGCTGCATTTTCTTGAATTGTTCTATGTTCTTTTTTTACTATTAATTCTAATCTATCTGTAATATCTTTTTCAGATATTCTAGCAAAATCAAATCTTTGACAACGTGATATTATCGTTGGTAATACTTTATGTATTTCAGTTGTTGCAAGTATAAAAACAACATGAGAAGGCGGTTCTTCTAATGTTTTTAGAAGTGCATTAAATGCACCTGGAGTTAGCATATGTATCTCATCTATTATGTATACTTTATACTTTCCAACTATAGGTGTAAATTTAACTCGTTCTATTAGAGAACGTATCTCATCTACCCCATTATTACTTGCAGCATCTATCTCTACAATATCAGGATGTGCATTGTTACTTGAGAGCTCACAATTCGCACAAACACCGCATATTGTTTCTGTGGGGCTTTCACAGTTAATTGCTTTTGCTAAAAGTTTTGCAGAAGTCGTTTTCCCTGTTCCCCTTGGCCCTGTTAAAAGATATGCATGTGATATTTTCTTTCTTAAAACTGCATTTGTTAATGCGCTTACGATATTTTCTTGACCTATAACATCATCAAATGTCTGCGGTCTATATTTTCTATATAATGATTGGTACGTCACAGTATCACCACCTTATCTTATTATAGCATGCAACAGCTTAGGATAAGATAGTTACTTTTATGATAAATATACAAAAAAACAAATATTGTTTGTTTTCTCTTTATTTAAGTGAAGTGTTTTGTGTGGTATCAACATATGTCTCTTCTTTAATCTGTGTTATTATTTAAGTGGTGATAGTATGAAAAAGAAAAAAATAAGACAAATATATTAGCTACTATTTTTATAACTATTGGTTTAGCCCTTTTTTCGGTCAATGCAATACAAACATATATGAAAAACAAAGAAATTGAAAAAGTTAAACAAGATTTTATGAATTCATTACAGGATCCTGATATTCCAGAGGATGAAGGTAATGGTGAGGTAGAAATGGGCAAAAACATTTGGGGACTTTTAACCATAGAATCTGTAGGAATCGACCTTCCTGTTGCAACAGGTGGTAACTTCAAATCTTTATATAATTCTTTAATTGCATATGAAACAGATGTTCTCCCTCCTGATAAAGGAAACTTTGTAGTTGCTGGACATAATGGTTCATGCCCAGTATGTACCTTTAGATATTTACATGATGTAAATATTGGTGATGAAGTTTTTCTGCAATCCAAAAAACAAACAATGAAATATGAAATCTATGATTCTTTCTTTGTAATGAATGACGACCTTTGGGTTTTAGATCCCATTGAGGATGAATCTACACTAACATTATTAACTTGTAGATATTCTTCTTGGACAAATCCTGAGCGATTAATCGTAAGAGCGAGACTTGTTGAAGTCATAGACAACTAAATAACCCTATTGGGTTATTTTTTTTATCCTTTGAAGGCATTATTTTTTGAAGAACTTTAAACCATCATTTTAGGACTTTGAATTATTACCATTTCGTAATAATTATCTTGTGTTCTTTAAAGGCGAACACAATATTATAGAAAATAAAAAAACTTGGAATTATCCAAGTTTAAATTTCTTTACGCATCATTCTGTGTTCGATGTTAGCATCTAAGAATATATCGCCGAAGGCTGTATAGCCACAATTTTCATAAAAAGGTAGCGCGTATGTTTGTGCGCCTAATTCTAATAATTTATATCCATTATTAAATGCATACTTTTCAGCATAGTTCATAATCTTTAAACCAATACCTTGTTTACGATGAGTTTCTTTAACTACAACTCGACCAACTATAATTTTTTTGTTCTTTTCTAATAATAAACGTAGCGAAGCAACAACTTCATTATTTTGTTTTGCAACGATATGAATGACATCATCTCTATTTAAATCGTCATAATCATCGAATTCAATATCCGGATCTACTTTTTGCTCTTTTACAAATACTTCGTTTCTTAAATTTTTAACTTCTTCAAAATCTTCTTGGTTATTTACAACTGATATTTTTATTTGCATTATTCTTTTCTCCTTGAAAAATTTACTCAATATTTGGGATGTTTCGTCTTCCATAATACCTGAGATAATATTAGGATAGTGATTATACCCTTCTATATCATTCAGATTGACTGTTGAACCAAAACTTCCACCTTTATTATCTTTAGCACCATATACTACAGTACCAATCCTAGACTGAATTATACTTCCAGCACACATAATACAAGGTTCTAGTGTCACATAAAGTATGCACTCATTAAGTTTCCAAGTGCTTAAATATACACTGGCCTTTTTTATAGCAATCATTTCGGCATGCGCCAAAGGATCATTCAGGGTTTCACGCATATTATATCCTTTTGAAATGATTTCACCATTATGCACAATAATAGCTCCTACAGGAACTTCATCGAGTTCGTAGGCTTTGTTTGCTTCATCTAATGCTGCTTCCATATATTGTTTGTGCATGTGCTCTCCCTATAAAAAAAGCCACTACACACAATAGAGCTTAAGTAAGGCTGCTGTATTCCTACCCTGACCTGATTATTAAGATATTGTTGTAGTAGCATTTATAGTATACTATATATACAATTTTTTGCAATGTTTCACGTGAAACATTATACTATAAGAGGAGAAGATAAAATGATAAAGATATTTGTTACAGACATGGACCATACATTCTTAGATGAAGAGTCCAACTTACCTTTAGAAACACAAAATATTATAGATAGATTAGAACAAGAAGAGAGAATGTTTATTGTTGCAAGTGGTAGAACTCTTACTAACTTAGAAAACAAATTTAAAGATTATGATCACTCATTAACCTTTATTGCCGATAATGGTGGTATATTAAAACATAAAGGCGAAATACTACATATTGAAATATTAGACGAAGATGTTGTTGTCGATACAATTAATCAATTTAAAAAAGCTAAAGATTCAGTTACTGTTGTTATTAAAGCTGACATGGCTTATATAGAAGATGATCGTGCTGATTATAAAGACTATATTGATGAATTTTATACAAACCTTACTGTTGTAGATAATCTTCTGGATTATACTAAAAATGTTGTAAAGATTACAGGACTTAGTTTTACTTCAAGTCAAGATAACTTCAATAATTATATAAACGGCAAACTAGATGAGAGTGTCTACCCTATTGAAGCAGGATCTCGTTGGATTGATGTTATGAATAAAGGCGTCAATAAGGCTAAAGCATTAGAAGTAATCATGAATAAGTATGATATATCTTCAGACCATGTTGTAAGTTTTGGAGACTACTTCAATGATTTAGAACTAATACAGAACGTTAAATATGGTTATGTAGTAGAAAACGGTGTTGAAGGCCTTAAAAAGCATGCTTATGAGGTTATCGGTAAGAATACTGATAATGCTGTTATTAATAAGATCCTTGAGCATTTAGATAAGTAATAAAATTTAACATTATAGTAAAACAAAAGAACATCGAAGGATGTTCTTTTGTTTTTACTTATTCAATTGTTTATTGAAACCCATGTAAGGTTGTAGTGCTTCTGGTACTAATACGCTACCATCTGCTTGTAAGTTGTTCTCTAAGAAAGCAATAAGCATTCTTGGTGGAGCAACTACTGTATTATTTAATGTATGTGCGAATACTCTTTCGCCATTTTCTTTATTAATACGTATTTTAAGTCGTCTAGACTGTGCATCTGTTAAGTTAGAGCAACTTCCTACTTCAAAGTATGTTTCTTGTCTTGGTGACCAAGCTTCAATATCAACACCTTTATGTTTTAGATCAGCTAAGTCTCCTGAGCATGATTCAAACACACGTACAGGTATATCTAGTGTTCCGAAGAAATCTACTGAGTTTTTAACCAATTCATCAAATAATGCTGCACTTTCTTCTGGATTACATACGATTACCATTTCTTGTTTTTCGAATTGGTGAATTCTGAACACACCGCGTTCCTCAATACCGTGCGCTCCTACTTCTTTTCTGAAGCAAGGTGAATATGATGTTAGTTTGTGTGGTAGATCTGTTTCATCAATAATTGTATCGATATACTTACCTACCATTGAATGTTCACTAGTACCAATTAGGTATAAGTCTTCACCTTCTACCTTGTACATCATGTTTTCCATCTCTTCAAAACTCATAACACCTGTTACAACGTCACTACGTACCATATAAGGAGGTATAACATAGTCATAACCTCTATCTATCATGAAGTCACGTGCATATGCTGTCATTGCTGAGTGTAGTCTTGCGATATCTTTTTGTAAGTAGTAGAAACCATGTCCACTGGTTTTTCTAGCCGCTTCAAGATCAACCCCATTGAATGATTCCATAATATCTATATGATAAGGAACTTCGAAATCTTTCAGAGCAGCTTCACCTACACGGTATAACTCAACATTTTCAGTATCGTTCTTACCAATTGGTACATCATCTGCAATTATATTAGGTATTTGCATCATTAATTTTGTTAATGCATCAAACAAAGGTCCTTCTTGAGTTTCGATATCTTTAAGTTCTACAGCGATATCTTGTACCTTCTGTTTGATTACTTCTGCTTCTTCAAATTTCTTTTGACCCATTAACATACCTATTTCTTTAGATATACTATTTCTTTGGCCTCTTAGATCATCAGCTCTTGTCTTTATACGACGGTATTCGATGTCCTTCTCTACGATTTCATCAACCATAAGGATCTTAGCGTCTTGGAATTTCTTTCTAAGGTTCTCCTTGATCAACTCTGGTTCAGTTCTAAATAAATTAATGTCTAACATGTAATTCCTCCTTGAAAACAAAAAAAACACCCTCTAGGGACGAATAAATCGTGGTGCCACCCTATTTCATATGTTTCACGTGAAACATATCTTGAACAAATAACGGCTGTTGACCGAGTATCTCAGAGGTGGAACAGTAAATTCATTCCATGTTTTTCACCAACCAACATGTCTCTACAGAATTTTTTTACCTTAGTCCTCTTCATAGACTTAATACAAGTATAAAGTTTATATACCTCTCTGTCAATCAAATAGGAGTCTATTCGTATCTTATAGATGATTATACTAAATCTGCATGTGTATATATAGTTTCGTTGAATTGTGTTCTTGTTTTTCTGTGAATATATTACAAATAATCACGAAGTACGCCTCTATTAACTATTTATTCTATAAATATACTAATATACATATGATTTCATAGATATCTCATTAAATAAGAACAAATAACATGTTAAGTTAAGCATAGGAGGTGTTATTTATGAAAATACTTATTCTTGGAGGAGCTGGATCTATGGCTCTAGGTGGTGCAAGCTATCTGATGAGATACGACGATGTCTCAGAAATTATGATGTCAGATATCAACCTTGATGATTTGAACACTAAAGTCAGTATGTTTAATTCTCCAAAAATTAAGACTCTGTACCTAGATGCACTTGATAAAAGTGCATTGATAGAGGAAGCACGTAAATATGATGTCGTTTTAAATTGTGTAGGACCTTTTACACAGTTTGGAGTACCTATTCTTGAGTCTATAATCGAAGCAGGTGTTAGCTATGTAGATGTTTGTGACGACCATGATGCAGCGATTGATTTAATGAAACTTAATGATAAAGCTAAAGCTGCTGGTGTTAGTGCACTGATTTGTATGGGAACAACACCTGGTATTAGTAATGTTCAAGCAAGAGTCGTTTACGATATGCTTGATACATGTAACTCGATTAAAGTAGCATGGGCTATTACTACACCCGACCCAGCAATGACAAAAGGTACCTATCTAGAACATTTAGATGGGAATAATTTAATGTCACCTGCTGCATGGGATCACTTAATCCATGTTGCTACTGATAATGTACCTATTTGGAAAGATGGGAAGTGGGATGAGATTGAATCCATAGAACACGGTGAATGGGTAGACTTTGATTTACCGCTAGGCCGTGCTGAATCATATTACATTGGACATGCAGAACCTGTTACATTGGCCAAGTATCTTGATATTAAAGATTTCTGTGCTTGCCTTGGTTCTATTATGCCACCGGTTATGAAACAATTGAGACTTGAAGCAAGAGGACATGAAGATGCACTATATCCGCCAAAAGAAAATAATAAGCCACTTTTCAAAGGTACTGACATTTGGCAAGATCGCGGAGTATGGGGAGGACAAGCAGTTATTGCTGAAGGTATTAAAGACGGTGAGAAAGTTAGAATCACAGCTAGAGTTCAAATGGGTATTCATGATGCTGCTGCTTTCAATAATTCAGGACAAGCAATTGGAACTTATATGATGGGTAAAGGGAAAATAAAAGACATCGGTGTTTTTGCACCTGAGGTCTGTATTGATCCTGAACCATTCTTTGAAGAACTTGCTAATTACTATTCTAGTGATGCTCAAAAGAAATTTTCAGTTGATGATGTTCTTATGATTCAAATTGAACACATAAATTAAGATATAAATATTAACCAATAGTGTCCTTTTAAAAAGGACACTATTTTTTTGTTCAATTATAGATTTTCTCTATTTATTTTAAATATTTCTACTTTTCATAATTATTGATGTGAATCTATATAACTTATTTGTACTTAACGGGTGTATACGCATCTAAGTAACTTATTTTTGCAAATCAAAGCCTTGTATTTATAAAGAAAACATCAATAAACCCTTTATACAAAAGGTTTATTGATGTTTTTAATTTTTTAAAATAAGTCGATAAAAAAGGTGTGAAACGATTTTAGCGCTTCACACCTTGATTTTATTCTGTAATTTCAGCTTCTACAATATTTTCATCTTCTGCTGTTTTTTCTGAATCTTCTGATTCATCTTCGACAACAGTGTCTTTGAATAATGCTACTGATGTTACTTTTATGTCATCTCTAACATTGATCAGTTTTACACCCATAGCATTTCTACCATAGATTCCAACATCATTTACGTTAAATCTAATTACTGTACCATCGGTTGTGATAATTAATATCTCTTCACTTCCATCTACGACTCTTAGTGAAACTAAGTCTCCGTTTCTTTCAGTAATATTAATTGTGATAACACCTTTAGCACCACGTTTTGTTAAACGGTAGTCTTCGACATTTGTTCGTTTACCATATCCGTTTTCAGTTATCGCTAATATGAATTTTCCTTCACGGTCAGTTGCAACACCAACTACTTCAGATCCGTCTACGTTGAATCCGCGTACTCCTGATGCACTTCTACCCATAACTCTAACTTCTTCTTCATGGAATCTGATAGCTTTACCATTTTTACCACCAATAAAGATTTCATCATCACCTGTAGTTTGTCTTACAGCTATTAATTCGTCTTCATCTTTTAATGTGATTGCAATTTTACCTGTTTGTCTGATTGAATCAAACTCTGAAAGTTCAACACGTTTTACAATACCGTTCTTTGTAACAAAGAATACGTATTTACTGTCGTCATCTTCCTTCTTAACGCGCATGATTGTTCTAATACTTTCGTTTTCACTTAAGTTTAGTAGGTTAACTACTGGAATTCCTCTTGCGGTTCTTGAAGCTGATGGGACGTTGAATCCGCGCATTCTGAATACGCGTCCTGTATTGGTGAAGCACATGATGTAATCATGTGTTGACATCGCTACAAACTGGTCTACATAGTCTTCTTCATAAGTCGACATACCTTTAACACCACGTCCTCCACGGTTTTGAACGTTGAATGACTCAACTGATGTTCGTTTTATATAACCATTGGCAGTTAATGCAACTACAATATCTTCAACAGGGATTAGATCTTCATCTTGCATATCAATATCTGCTTCGATGATTTCTGATCTTCTATCATCTGAATATTTATCTTTAATTTCTGTTAATTCTTCTCTAATAATATTTAGAACTCTATCATGATTTGCAAGAATATCTTTTAAATCAGTAATGATTACTTGTAATTCATCAAATTCTGATTGGATTTTTTCTCTTTCTAAACCAGATAGACGTCTTAGTGCCATATCTAGGATAGCTTTACACTGAATTTCAGTTAATCCAAATTTATTAATGAATTTTTCTGTAATTTCAGCATCATTTTTAGATGCTCTAATAATTCTAATGATTTCATCAATATTATCTAAAGCAATCAGAAGTCCCTCTAGAATATGAGCTCTTGCCTCTGCTCTTGTTAGATCAAATTGAGTACGCCTTCTTATAATTTCAATTTGGTGATTTAGATAATGTTCAAGGACTTCTTTAAGTCCCATTAATCGTGGTTCTCTATTCACTAGAGCCAGCATATTTACACCAAATGTTGATTGTAATGCTGTCATTCTATAAAGTTGATTTAAAATAACTTCAGGTTGTACATCTCTTCTTAATTCGATTACGATTCTCATACCTTCACGGCTTGATTCATCTCTTAAGTCTGTAATTCCTTCGATTTCTTTATCTCTTACCAATGACGCTATTTTTTCAACTAATCTAGCTTTATTTACTTGATAAGGTATTTCAGTTACAACAAGTCTATTTTTGTCTCCAGACATTGGTTCAGTTGCTATCTTAGCGCGCATTACTACAGATCCACGACCTGTTTCGTAAGCTGATTTGATACCTGCCCTACCTAAAATATAACTTCCCGTAGGAAAGTCAGGACCATGGATATAATCTTCCATAAGCTCCATAACAGTGATGTCTTTATCATCAATATAAGCCAGTAATCCATTGATTACCTCACCTAAGTTGTGAGGTGGGATGTTTGTAGCCATACCTACCGCAATACCTGATGCACCATTTACTAATAAGTTAGGAAATCTTGCTGGCATTACAGTTGGTTCTAATTCTTCTTCTGAATAGTTAGGTTCGAAATCTACAGTTTCTTTACGTATTTCACGTAACATTTCCATAGATAATTTAGACATACGTGCTTCAGTATAACGCATGGCTGCGGCACCATCACCATCGATGGATCCGAAGTTACCATGGCCATCTACAAGCATATATCTAAATGAGAAATCTTGGGACATTCTTACCATTGCATCATAAACTGATGAGTCACCATGCGGGTGGTACTTACCCAGTACATCCCCGACGATTCTTGCTGATTTTTTGTATGATTTGTCTGATGTTATTCCTAGATCATACATAGAATATAAAATTCTACGGTGAACTGGTTTTAAACCATCACGAACATCTGGTAATGCACGTGAAACAATAACAGACATAGAGTATGAAATGAATGATTTCTTCATTTCATCTGCTATATTAATAAGTTTTATTCTATCAGTAGTTCTGTTTTCCATAAATCCTCCTAATAATCTAAGTCCGTAACGAATTGTGCATTTTCTAAGATAAAGTCACGTCTTGGTGCAACATCATCGCCCATTAGTGTTTCAAATATCTCATCTGCTGCCATTGCATCTTCAATTTGTACTTGAATTAGTACTCTTGAATCTGGGTTCATTGTTGTTTCCCATAACTGCTCTGGATTCATCTCTCCAAGACCTTTATATCTTTGGATATCGTAACGTTCGCCAAAATCTTCTCTTAATTCATCTAATTGAGATTCATCATATGCATATGCTTCCTTTTTACCTCTAGACATTTTGAATAGTGGTGGTTGTGCAATATAGATATGACCATTTTCTATTAAAGGTCTTAAGAATCTATAGAAGAATGTTAGTAATAGTGTTCGAATATGCGCGCCATCGACGTCCGCGTCCGTCATGATTACGATTTTGTGATATCTTAATTTATTAAGATCCATTTCATCTGCAATACCTGTACCAAATGCTGTTAACATCATTCGAATTTCATTGTTTTCAAATATTCTATGTAATCTTGCTTTTTCTACGTTTAGAATCTTACCTCGTAAAGGTAAAATTGCTTGGATTCTGGAGTCGCGTCCTTGTTTAGCACTACCACCCGCAGAATCCCCCTCCACTATGAATATTTCACATTCTGTTGCATCTTTACTTGAACAGTCTGATAATTTTCCTGGAAGTGATGATACTTCTAAAGCACCTTTTCTTCGTGTTAATTCACGGGCATTTTTAGCCGCAACACGTGCTTTAGATGCTATCTCTGCTTTTTCTACAATAATTTTTGCTGCATCTGGATGTTCTTGAAGATATCTTTCAAATACAGTTCCAAATACTGAAGATACGATTCTTCTTACTTCAGAGTTACCTAATTTAGTCTTTGTTTGACCTTCATATTGAGGATCTGGGTGTTTTACCGATAATATTGCGGTAAGCCCTTCTCTAACATCGTCTCCTTGGAAGTTTTCGTCCTCTTTCTTGAGGATTCCCTTGTCGCGAGCATAATTGTTTATCACGCGTGTTAAAGCCAGTCTGAAGCCGTCTTCGTGGGTTCCACCTTCTTGAGTATTGATGTTATTACAGAATGAATACAATCCTGGTACAAAACCATCGTTGTATTGCATTGCGACTTCAACAATAATATCTTCTTCTTCACCTTCACCATATAATATTTCTTCATGGATTGGTGATTTATTTTTATTAATATATTTAACGTATTCTTTGATTCCACCTTCATATAAGAAAACTTGTTTTTGCTTATCTTCTTCTAGGTTCTCATCTATAAATATTATTTTAATTTCTTTGTTTAAGAATGCTAATTGGCGCAATCTATCTCTTAAGATGTCATGTGAGAATTCGATACCTTCTTGAAATATTTGATAATCAGGTTTGAATCTAATTGTTGATCCTTTTTTATCTGATTTTCCAACTTCATGTAAGGCTTGTGTTACTTCACCACCGTTTTCAAATTTTAAGAAAAATTCAGTACCATCTCTATAGATTATAACTTCCATAAATTCTGATAATGCGTTTACTACCGCACCACCAACACCGTGAAGTCCTCCAGATACCTTATAAGCACCACCACCAAACTTACCTCCAGCATGTAATACTGTAAAGATTGTTTCTGCAGTTGATGTTCCTGTTTTCTCGTGAATTCCTGTAGGAATACCACGACCATTGTCACTTACTCTAACGATATTACCTTTTTCAAGTACAACCGTGATCTCATTAGCATGACCTGCCAATGCCTCATCAATAGCATTATCGACAATTTCCCATACTAAATGGTGAAGTCCTCTTGCTGATGTTGTACCAATATACATCCCCGGACGTTTACGTACAGCTTCTAAACCTTCTAGTACCTGTATATCATCTGATGTATATGAATGTTCTACTTTATTATTCATTTTGAATCCTCCTGTTGAAGTATTACTCTTTAAATTAATGAGTCTGTCTAATTTTTCCTAGATAAAGCTTCTAGTTTTATCTAGAAGCTTTATCTATTAATTTACTGATTAAATTTTGTTTATTTATTTTCATATTCTAATGTATAAGAATCTCCTTCAATTACGATGGTATCTCCTTCATACAATTTACGACCCCTTCTGTTGTCTTTTTCATTGTTTACTGTGATTTCTAATGTTGCAATCATATGCTTGGCTTCACCGCCAGAACTAACATAATCAGCAAATTTAAGAAATTGACCTAAAGTCATCACAAAATTCTTATTTTCCATGTTAATCATCCTTCTTTAACTCACTCAATTATAACATATTTTACAAGAAAAATCACCTAAATCAGCGTTTATAAGCCGATTAACGACTATTCAGACTTTCATGCCTATTTGATACCAAAATCTACAAAGACAAGTCTATAGCATTAAAAAACAACCCTAGAGCAATCTAGGGTTGTTTTGTCAATATATATAACTTTAATCAAATGTTCTTACTGGTAATACAAGTTGTAATACAGAATCATCATTAGGGTTTACAAGAATAAATGCTTGCATCTCACCTACAAATAAGATTTTTACAACCTCTGTTCTAAATGAACGTAGTGCTTCAATCATATAACGACCACTGAATGATATTTTGAAATTACCACCTTTATAGTCGATAGGATTCAATGTTTCATGTGATGATCCAATTTCTTGTGATTTAGAAGAAATATGAATACCATCATTACTTGCTTCTAATCTAACGTTCCAGTAACCATCATTTTTTAGAAATGATGACCTATCAATTGAAGATATTAATTCACTTGTATTGATATTTAACTCATAGCCAAATTCACTTGGTATTAAGCGATTGATATCTGGGAATAAACCATCTACAAGTCTTGATTGAATTAATTTATTACCAATATAGAATTGAACAATCTTATTTGAGACTGCAACCTCTACATCTTCATTAGCATCTATAGATTTGACAACTTCATTTAAGTTAGATGCAGGTACTGTAATATTGAAATTACCATTAATATCAATTGTTACTGTTTTCTTTGCTAAGCGGTATGAGTTTGTTGCCACTGCATTTAACTGATTACCATCTAATATAAAGTTAACACCTGTAAATATAGGACGCTCCTCACTTGTAGCACAAGCAAAGGAAGTTTGGTTAATAATCTCTTTAAGTTTAAAAGAAGATATTTTAAATGTAGTTTCTGGTTTAAGTAAATCTATATCTGGGAAAGTAGCAGCACTTGCGCCATTGATTTCATACTCAGCGTTATTACCACTAATTAATGTTAATGCCCCATCAATGATTTCAATGTTAACATAGATGCTATCCAGTTTTCTAACAGCTTCAGAAATATATCTAGAATCTAAAACAACTTCACCATACTTTTGAATCTCTAACTTAGTATCATCATTAAGTGGGATGCTTTCTTGAATCGTTATATTCGTATCTGATGCTAATAACCATAAGCCATCTTCTTTAGCAGATATTTTAATACCAGATAATATTGGTAAAGGTGAGTGTACTGATGCAGCTGCACCTACAGAGTTGAGTGCTTTTAAAAACACATTTTTATAAATTGAAAATTTCATAATTCCTCCTGTTATATAGTCTTATTTAAGTGTCATTATTACTATTAGTACTGTGGATATGTGGATAAGTCCATAAAACCCTTTAGTTACTACATTATTTTAACATATTTTGTGTGGGAAACATAGGGATAAAATTGTGGATTACACACTTAATTTTTTTTCAAGTTCTTGTATGGCTGAAGCTAACATTTGGTTGGCTTTAATACCTTTTTCAATTTTATCGCATGCGCTTATAATTGTAGAGTGGTCACGTCGACCATATTCTTCTCCGATTTTATTGTAAGGAATATCTAAATGTTTACGAGTTAGGTAAATTGCAATATGTCTCGCATTAGATATTGCCTTAGTTCTAGATTTTCCTGTAAGTTGTGTGATTGTTAAACCATAATAATCTGAAACAACTTTTTTTATTGTTTTAGGATCGACTTCTTTGGGTGGTTCAAAGTCACCTTTAAATGCGTTAATGGCTGTATCCAGTGTAATTGGACCATCGCCACTAAATTCTATAGAGAAGAATAGTAATCTGTTAAGTGCACCTTCAAGTTGACGCACATCTTTAGAGAAGTTTGTTGCAATATATGCCAAAGCATCATCAGAGAACATTTTTTCATCTAAACTTTGATTTTTAATCTTCATAAATAGAATTGCCAGTGATGTTTCAAACTCTGGTGTATCAACTCCTACTGAAAGACCTGATGAGAAGCGTGATATCAATCTATCTTCTAATCCTTTAATATCTGTAGGTAATCTATCACTTGTAATTACAATTTGTTTCTTGTTATTTACAAGTTCATTGAATATATGGAAGAAAATCTCGTGTGATTTCTCTTTTCCGGCAATAAATTGAATATCATCAATTAATAAAACATCCAATTCATTCATTTGATCTTTAAATGCTTCTATATTTCCTTTAGATATTGAAGAAGCTACTTGTCTAACAAAATCTGAACTTGAAATATAAAGAACTTTTGATTGAGGATTCTTATCCTTTACATAATTTCCAATAGAATGTAGTAAATGGGTCTTACCCAGTCCTGAATTTCCATATATAAATAAAGGTGTAAAAAATTGCCCGGGTCTGTAAGCACATCCTAGTGCAGCAGAGTGTGATTCCCTATTACTACTACCTACAACAAAATTCTTAAATGTATGAGAAACTGAAACCCCATCTGCTTTGATCACTTGTTCTACCTTTTTCTCAGGTATATATTGATTAACAAGTGAAGCATCTGTCTTATTTACAATTTGACAATCGATTGCATCTAAATTTAATAATTTTGAAAGAACATCAGATAAAAACTCTCTCTCTTCCTTTAATATTAATTGCTGAAAGTAGTTATCAGTGCTTATTACGGCTGTATCTTCGGTCAAATTAACTAATTTAGTTCTTTTAAAATAAGAAGAAAATAATGTATCATCATATTTTTCTGATTTTACGATTAAGGATAATGCTTCTGACCAAAGATCATCCAATTTTGAATTTATAAGTGTCATGATAACCTCCTTTGTGTCCCTATAATAGCAAAATAAATTTGAATAGAAAAGGAAAAAAAGTAGAAACAAAAACTTTCCACATTCCAAAAACTATAAAAGGTGTCTATATAGTGGATAACTCATAGTTTTCCACACTAATCCACATCTTTTCATTGTGGACAAATTGTGGATAGATATTACAACTTCCCACATATGTTGATAAAGTGGATAACTATGTGGACAATTAAAGTAATAAACAACTTATAAACACGAAATTATCAACTATTTAGATGTTTAAAGCGAGTTATCCACTTTTCCACATAATAACTCTCCATATATGCAAATAATTGTTTATATCTCTGTGGGGAAAATGTTTTGAACTTTAAAATCTGTGAATTACCCACATTTTTGTTGATAGATCCTATTTAGATGCTAAAACACAGTAAAAAAGTGAAAAAATGCTAAAAATACACAAATCAAGAAAAGTTTTCCACATAAGTTTTTCTATATTTCTTCAGAATTTATGCTATACTATTCATGGTAGTTATTTTATATAACTTGTTAATCAAATATTTAGTAATTTTATTGATATAGATTAATATATCTATGACTTAATTTCATTTAAATAATGAATTTTTCTGTTTATTATATATGAAGGTCATTATTTATTGACTTTGAATTAAATATACTATATAATTTGAAAGCATTTGCTCTCGTAAAAATGTAAAAAGAACTGGAGGTGCTTTTCTATGAAGAGAACGTATCAACCGAGCAAACGAAAACGCCAAAAGGTCCATGGTTTTAGAGCCCGCATGAAAACTGTCGGTGGACGCCGTGTTCTATCACGCCGTAGATCTAAAGGAAGAAGTAAGTTGTCAGCTTAATAAGTCGCCCTTCGGGGTGACTTTTTTGTAATTATGAAAAAGAAATATAGAATCAGAAGCAATGAAGAATTTCAAGAGATCATTGCACATCGAAAATTTGCTACTTCTAAGAATTTTGTAATATATACAAAAGATAAAAAAGAAGAATATGCACGTTTTGGTATCGCGGTACCTAAAAAAGTTGCAAATGCAGTTATGAGAAATAAAATTAAACGTCAAGTTAAAAGTTTTATACAGGCTGTATATAAAGAAGACATGAAAAAAGATGTCATATTGATCGTTAAAAAACCTTATTTGGACGCGAGTTACCAAGATAACGAAAAAGACTTGGAAAAACTCATTAAAAAAGTTAAAATATAAAAGGTATATAAAGGAAATGGAGAAACTATGTATAAATTTATAAAAAAACACAAGAAAGTTGTAATACTTCTTGGATTATTAGTGTTTCTTGTTGGATGTAAGTCAGTAATTGACCCTAAAACAAGAGAAGTTCTAGAACAATATGTAATTAGATTATCAGACAAATTCCCATTTGGTAAAGAAGGCTATGGTTGGTTTGCTACATTTATTGTTTGGCCAGTTGCACAAATGTTCAACTTTGCTGCTAAATATACAGGCGCTTTCTGGTCATTAATTATTGTTACGATTCTAATTGACTTGGCAAAAATGCCTTCAACAATTAAATCAACAATACAACAACAAAAAATGACTGCACTACAACCTGAAGTAAACAGAATAAAAGAGAAATTCCGTGGACGTGATGATAAACAAGCTAAAATGCTTGAAGCAACTGAAATTCAGAAGCTTTATGACAAACACGAAATTAACATGTTAGGATCATTAATTCCAACATTCTTACAATTACCAATTATCCTTGCAGTATTCCAAGCTGTTCAACGTGCTGATTTAATTATCAACGGTGAATTCTTAGGACAATCACTAAAAGGAACACCTAAAGAAGGTTTCGCAACAGGTAATGTTGTTTATATAGGAATCTTTATTGGTATGACAATTGCACAAATTGCATCGACATACCTACCAATCTATTTAGAAAAGCAAAAGAATAAAAACAGACCTAAGGTTGCTCAAGAAGGTCCAAACTCACAAGGAATGATGTTATTCTCTGTAGGTATGGTTGTTCTGTTAGCATTCACATGGAATATTGGGATGAGTGTTTACTGGGGAATCTCAGCACTTACACGTTTAGCTCAGACTTTATATGTAAAATACGCACATACAGATAAAAAGAAAAAATAATAACCAACTAATTGGGAGGAAATTATGAAGAAATATACAGGTAAAACATTAGATGAAGTTTTAAATAATATTGCAGCTGAAAAAGATGTAGCAGTAGAAACAATCACTCATTTTGTTTTAGAAGAGAAATCAGGATTTCTTGGATTTGGTGCATCAGTTACGGTTGAAGCATTTGTTCCAAGTGATGTAGTACTCTTCGTTGAGGATTATTTAGACAATTACTTTAAAGGTTTTGATTTAGACATAACACGTGAAGTAGAAATTATTAATAATAATATCAACATTAACCTTAATTCAGATAACAATGGAATCTTAATCGGAAAAAATGGACAAACACTACAGGGCTTCAATGTCTTGTTACGCCAGGTAGTTAGTTCTACCTTCAAACGTAGATTCTTTGTAATGGTTGATATCAACAATTACAAAAAAGATCGCTACAAAAGGCTACGCGCACTTGCTAAAAGTATTGGTAGAAAAGTTGCAAGAACGAAAGTTGATGCATCACTTGATCCAATGCCAAATGATGAGCGTCGTGTAATTCACCAAGAATTATCTAAGATGCCTAAGGTGCGAACAAGAAGTGAAGATTCAGGTAGAAACCGTCACTTAAAAGTAATTTATGATGAAAACAAAGAATAAGGTCCTACCTTATTCTTTTTGTTTAATAAGAAGGAGATAGTATGAAGGTCGTTATTGGATTAGGTAATCCGGGAAAACAATATGAAAATACACGCCATAATGTCGGTTTTTTAACAATAGATAAAGTTGCACAAAGACTCAACACAACAATTACAACAAGGAAATTTAAAGCCCTAATCGGTGAAACCTTTGTAAATATGGAAAAAGTTATCCTGGTAAAACCCCTAACTTACATGAACCTTTCAGGAGAAAGTGTTCAAGAAATATTAAAATATTACAACTTAACAGCAAAAGATATGATAGTCATAACAGATGATTTAGACTTAGAACTTGGTAAAATAAGACTGAGAGATAAAGGATCATCAGGGGGTCAACGTGGTATTCAAAATATCATTGATAGATTGGGAACAAGAGAATTCTTAAGACTAAAAATTGGTATTGGTAATAACAAGATGATTGAAACTGTTGATTATGTACTTGGGAAAATTGATAAAAGTACTCCTATTGATCGTGCAAGTGATTGTATTATTGACTATCTAGATGGTATGAAGCTACTAGATTTAATGAATAAATATAATTAGAAAGGACATTATGTACTGGCTAAAAGATTACTTAAGAAAAAATATAGACGTAAAAGACTTCATCAATAAAAATAAAAATGCAGCTCATTTAAGTGAGAAGCAAGAAAGTCTCTTACTATACGGTGTTTATCTACAAAAGAAAACACCGCTTTTTGTCGTTAAAGAGAATGAATCTCAAATGATTAAACTTAAAGAAAACCTATATTCATTAGATCCTAATCTTAGAATCATTACATATTCACATGAAGAATCCTTAAGAGTTGAAGCCATAGCAGCATCAGATTTCCTAAGACAAGAAAGAATTAGTGCTTTATACAGTCTTATGAATGACAACTATGATGTCTGTATTACCTATGGTATGTCAACACTTAGAAAAATTAGTCCAAAATCAATATTACAAGATGCAATACTAGAGCTCTCTTTAAATCAAATCTATGATCCAAAGGATTTAGTCCTTAAACTTGAAAGTATGGGCTATAGACGCGTTAAATATGTCGAGAGACCCTTTACCTATGCATTAAGAGGTGGAATTTGTGATGTGTATTCAGTTCATGATGAACATCCTTTAAGAATAGAGTTTTTTGATATCGAAATAGATTCACTTAGATATTTTGATATTGATACACAAAGATCAATTAAAACTGTTGATAAGGCTTCCCTAATATTTGCAAGTGATGTTTTATTAAAAGAAAATGATATCAGTGAAATTAAGGAAACCCTATCTCTTAAACTTAAAGAAGCAACAATTGAGTTACAAGAAGAAGCAAGTATGCAGTTAGATCTACTTGAGAACATGCAATATGAAGATACACTTTATCCTTATCTTGCAAACTGGACGCAATATGAGACAGTACTTGATTTTATTAACAATGATAAAGTTATTATTAGTCCAATAGAAGCAGTAATGAGAAATATTGAAGATACGACAAAAGATACTATTGATTTTGTTCAAGAAAGAAATCAAAACGATCTTTTGGTTCTTAATTATGATTTATTTGCAGAACCTGAGAAACTGGCACATATCGAAGCAACAAAAACTTTCGAATATGAAGCAAATAACGCTTTAAGCTTACACTGGCATAGTGCCAACATCGTATCTGTTAATATTTCAGATACTCTTAAACACATTCAAAAAGAATCTAAAAACAAACGTGTTATTCTTGCACTTAGCGAAGAAAAATATGAAGAAATCATTGAACTTTTAATCAAACAAGATATTGTTTATCAAAATCTTACAGATCAAGAAGAATTTGGTCTTTATCTATATATGAGTGACATGATGGGTGGATTCATCATTGAAGATATTGATACTGTTGTTTATACAGAAAAAGAACTCTTCCATTTCCAAGAGAAGAAATATCACTATGATAGTAAATTCTTCCAAGCAGAGACACTTCAGCAAATAAATGAACTCGATACATTTGATTATGTTGTACATAGACAATATGGTATTGGGAAATATATGGGGATCTCTACTAAAGAAATAGATGGAATCCAAAAAGATTTCATGCGTATTCAATATAAAGATGGAGATGAACTCTTTGTTCCCTTAGAACAATTTAATCTTGTTAGAAAATATATATCATCAGAAGCACTTGCTGTAAGATTAAGTAAACTGGGAACAAGTACTTGGAAGAAAAACCAGGAACGTATTAAAAATAGTATTAATGATATTGCAGACAAGCTACTTCAAATATATTCAGACAGATCAAAATCATCAGGATATGCATTTTCAAAAGATACAGAATACCAAATTAAATTTGAAAAGGAATTCCCTTATCAATTAACAAGAGATCAAGCACAAGCAGTAGAAGAGATTAAAAGGGATATGGAATCATCCTCCCCTATGGATAGACTTCTATGTGGGGATGTTGGTTTTGGGAAAACAGAAGTTGCCATTCGAGCAGCATTCAAAGCAATTGTTGATGAGAAACAGATTATATTTCTATGTCCTACAACAATTCTAAGTCAACAACACTATAAAACATTTATTAAAAGATTTGAAAACTACCCAGTAACAATAGAAGTACTGAATCGATTTGTAAGTCCATTAAAACAAAAGGATATCTTAAAACGATTCAAAGAAGGACATGTTGATATCTTGATAGGTACACACCGTGTTTTATCAAAGGATGTTAAAGCCCATGATTTAGGGTTACTTATTATTGATGAGGAACAAAGATTTGGTGTTGAACATAAAGAAAAGATAAAAGAATACAAGGTTGAAGTAGATGTACTTTCATTAAGTGCAACTCCAATCCCAAGAACACTTCAAATGTCTCTTATTGGTATTAGATCTTTATCACAACTCAACACACCTCCATCAAATAGACTTCCTGTAATGACCTATGTCATTGAGAAAAATCAAAAGACTATCTATGATGTTTTACAAAAAGAACTTAATAGAGAAGGACAAGCTTTCTATTTATACAACAATATAGATCAGATATATTCAATCGCAAGTACCATTCAAGCCCATGTTACAAATGCAAGAGTTGGTGTTGTACATGGTCAAATGGATAAAAATGAAATTGAAGATATTATGATGCGATTTGTAAGTAAGGAATTAAACATCCTTGTAACAACAACGATTATTGAAACAGGAATAGATATACCCAACGCAAATACAATTCTTGTAGACAATGCCCACCGCTTCGGACTCTCTCAACTTTACCAAATAAAGGGACGTGTAGGACGTAGTGATAGACTTGCCTATGCTTACTTTATTATACCTGAGAAACGAAATCTAACAGAAGTTGCAAGTAAAAGATTACAAGCAATTAAAGAGTTCACACAACTTGGAAGTGGTTATAAGATAGCAATGCGAGATCTAACCATTCGTGGAGCTGGTGAACTTCTGGGTGGTAATCAATCCGGATTTATAGATTCAATCGGAATCGAACTCTATGTAGAACTTCTAAAAGAAGCCATCGACATAAGACAAGGTAAGCAAAAAGTAGAAGAAGAGAAACAAAGATACAATCTTAATGTTGAAGGTTTTATACCTGATAAATTTACAACAGATGATCAAGAGAAATTGGACTTATACCAACAAATAGACAAAATTAAAACTATCACTGGTTTAAAAGTAATGATAGATGCACTCAAAGACAGATATGGAAAACTACCCAATGCAGTAGACATGTTGCTTGAGAAAAAACGTTTAGAGATACTTCTTGAAGATTCACGTATTGAATCCTTCAAGGAACTCAGAACAACCGTCGAACTTACCTTTACCCAAAGCTATAGTGATAATATGGATGGGACAAAGTTATTTGAGATCGTAAGTGAGCGTTCTTATGATATTAAGATTAAATATATTAAAAAGATGATATCTCTAACCATTCCTAAAACAGACTATTGGTTTGAAGACTTACTATACATACTAGAAAACATAAAGGACTAAAAAACATGAGACTAGATAAATATTTAAAAGTATCAAGAGTTATTAAAAGACGTACTGTTGCTAAAGATTTAGCAGACGATGATCGTGTATTTGTTAATGATCGATTAGCAAAACCATCTACAGATGTTCAAATAGGTGATGAAGTAGAAATCCAATTTGAACATCGTCATATTCGTTTAAAGATAGAATACATGAGTGAAAAGATGCATAAAGATGCACAACCTTATTTTGAATTAATATTCGATAAATCAGTCAGCAGAAAAACAGATTTAACATTAAAAATATAGAAAAAAAGATTCAAAATATGTAAAGAGGAGTATTAACAAAATTTTCAGACATAATCACCTATGATTTTAATCTTTAAGAAATGATTATTATCACTCAATACAAGAATAAATTAATGTTTTCACATATGCAATGTGAAAATTTTGTGACCAAACTTGCTAAACTTCTGAAAATTAGTATAATTGTAATGATATATAAAGAAATATATACTATAATGAGTAAAAGTTATACTATCAAGTTATACAAAGGAGCAATTTATGTCTTCAAAGAAAAAGAACGTAAAATTCAAAAAATGGTTTAGCAATTTGCTATCACTTGTTTTCATAGTGGCATCAGGATTTATATTGTATGAGGCAGGACAGGTTGTCATGAAACAGTCTCAAACAAAGAAAGACTTAATGATTATTAAAGAAGAGATTAACGAAATAGAACAAGAAAATGAAAACTTACTGAGCTTAAAAGCAAAGTTATCAGATTCTAATTATGTTCAAAATTATGCCAGAGGTAAACACTTAATGTCTAAATCAGAAGAACAAGTATTTATCTTACCAAAACCAAAAGAATAGCAAAATATAGCATATAAATTAAGGTTTCTTGAATAAAGAGACCTTTTTTCTTTATTAGTACAAAAAGGTCTTCATATATACTATAATAATACTATGAAAAGAAAAGAAAAAAATAATGTCATTAAGATATTAAAGATAACGATTGGTTCTATAATACTCGGTTTAGGTATTGTCTTTGCAAATATGACTATAGGTGCAGATCCCCTTTCCTACTTTTGGCAAGGGGTTTCTGTGCAACTTAATATAAGTTTAGGATTTGCAAACCTCATCGTGTCCTTTGTGCTACTCTTGATTCCTTTAATATACGATAGAAAGCAAATCAATATTGGTACGATTTTGTCTCCAGTGATTATTGGTCTTACCATAGACTCTCTTTTACCAAGAATGCCTCTGATAACAAGTCTTGCTGCAACAGCTCTTGTATTCATATTCGCAGTATTTTGTTACACGTTGGGTGTAGCCATATATGTTAAAGAAGATTTGGGAAGATCAACATATGATGGATCAATTGACATCCTTAAAGACAGAGCACATATATCCATTAAAACAGCAAAGACAATTGCAGATACAGTTCTGTTCACACTTGCAATACTTTTAGGAGTTCCTTTTGCATGGGGACCCTTTGTATTTGTACTTGTATCAGGAACACTGATAGAATTATTTTTAAATATGTTAAATAAATACGACAAGATTGGAGCATAGAAATGGGATTATTTATTAGTTTTGAAGGTATTGATGGTAGCGGAAAAAGTACGATCACAAAATTAGTATATGAATACTTTTTAGAAAAAAATACAAATGTAATGCTAACAAGAGAACCAGGTGGCAATATTATTGCTGAGAAGATAAGAGAACTTATCTTAGATCCTATCAACGATACAATGGATGATAGAACGGAGGCTTTACTCTTTGCAGCAAGTCGACGTCAACACCTAGTAGAAAAGATACTTCCTGCTTTAAAAGAAAAAACACTCGTTATATGCGATCGTTTTATTGATAGCTCTATTGCATACCAAGGATATGGAAAAGAACTGGGAGCAGAAGAGGTTATGGAAATTAACAAGTTTGCGATTGAATCTCATATGCCAAAATTCACCATATTTTTAGATGTTGATGTAAAAACAGGATTAAGTAGAATTGGTACAAGAGATACACTGGACAGATTAGAAGAATCAGGAAATGATTTCTTCCATAGAGTATATAATGGATATCAAGAAATTATTAAAGACAATCCAAGAATTATAGTTGTGGATGGTACAAGAGATGTTGAAACTGTCACAAAAGAAGTAATAAAGATTATTGAAGAAAGAATGATGCTGCATGCTTAAGCAAAGACAAAAGAAGTCTATAGAATTAATACAAAAACAAATTGCACAGGATAAAGTTTCACATGCCTATTTACTAGTAGGTGAAAGTGATACTGAGGCTGTAGCAACATATATGGCTAAGAGTCTATTCTGTACAAACTATAATGATTCACCATGTAATATATGTGAATCATGCATAAAGGTAGATGAAGACAACCACTCAGATTATGTTCTAGTAAGTGGTCAAGACAAAACGATTAGTAAAGAAGATGTCATGAATGTTAAATCAAGATTCCTACAAACAAGTTTGGAAGATGTTAAACATAAGGTATATGTTATCCATGATGTTGATAATGCTTCACTTGTAGCTATGAATAGCTTTCTAAAATTTTTAGAGGAGCCTGATTCAAACATTGTAGCAATTCTAACAACATCAAATATTAATAAAGTATTAGAAACGATTAAATCAAGATGTCTTATTCTAAATTTAGCAAGAGTTGATAAATTGATCTTAGAAGAAAACTTAATCAATGAAGGACTTGATCCTTATAATGCTAAAGTACTTTCTTTTGTATCTAAAGATATAAAAGAAGCACTTGAAATTCATGATGATAAACTTTTCCATAATGTTATTGATACTTTCCACACCATGAAAAGACTCTATCGTAAAGGACAATACGTAGAGGCAGGTATCGCTTTACAAGTCTATGGTATAAAAACGCATAAGTTTAACCTAAAGGCGATAGAGTGGCTCTGTGTACTTCATGAACTAACATATTCAATCCAAGGTGTTGATGATACACAACAAATAAGTTTAAAAGATCTAGAACTCTTAAAAGTATCAATGATAATAAAAGATAGAATAAGACCAGGTGTAATTAGCAGTATGCTTATTGACCAATTTGTATATGAACTGAATAAAGGTTTATAAAATTAATCGCTTAAATATAAATAAGAAGGATGATAAAAATGAAGATACAAAAAAGTTTCAAAGAAGAAAGACCGACACTTTATATTGTAGCAACCCCTATAGGTAATTTATCAGAGATGACGCCACGTGCAATTGAAACTCTTAATAAGGTAGATATTATTGCAGCAGAGGATACGCGTACTACAGGAAAACTTTTAGATCACTTTGATATCCAAACTCAAACCATTGCATATCACATGCATAATGAGAAAAAGAGTACTAGTGGTATTATCAAGTTACTTGATGAAGGAAAAAGTGTTGCCCTTGTAAGTGATGCTGGATATCCTTTAATAAGTGATCCTGGACAAACCCTTGTTAGTGAGGTTATTGCAAAGGGTTATCCAGTTGTTCCAATATCAGGTTCTAGTGCATTTTTAAATGCCTTGGTAGCATCAGGTCTTGTAACACAACCCTTTTCTTTTATGGGTTTTTTAGAAACAAAAGAAACACTACTTAAGAAACAAGTACAATCTATTGAAGCAATTGAACATACTTTAATATTCTACGTATCTGTACATAGGGTTGAAAAGACACTTAAAACAATCCATAATATTTTAGGAAACAGACAAGTCTGCCTTGCACGTGAAATTACAAAACTTCATGAAGAGTTTATTAGAACAGATCTAGAGTCACTTCTGGAAACTGAAATAACATTAAAGGGAGAGTTTGTACTGATACTTGAAGGTAACAACAAATCAGAAGAAATTTCTATTGAAGCCTTACTCATGGAAGTAGAACAAGAAATCTTAGAAGGTATGTCCCCTTCACGATCTATTACAAAAATAGCAAAACAATACAATATTTCTAAAAATGAACTTTACAATGAATATCTAATTAAAAGAAACTAGATACCAAAGACTCTCATGAAATTGGGAGTCTTTTCTATTAGGAAGTGATATAGAGTAGATAAAAATAAAGTCCTATAAATGAACCACTACTCCACCCACCAATCTTCTTTGTATACAACTAATCAAGATATAATATATATCCAGCGTAAACTCATTAAATATTAAAATGGAGATAAAAAGACTGTTGATCGTTTGCTAGATATTTTTATTTGGTAGGTAGTTTATTATGAAGTGCTACTTTTGAATTTTCAGACAAAAGAAAAGAGTTACATACAAGTTTCTAATGTGCTATTGTTTATTTAATAAGTGCTGATTATATAGAGAAAATATAACCACTGTGATAATATCCATTATATAGAAAATATCAACACTTATATTTTTAAAATTACTGGGAGAAAAAATCATGATTTCAGGTAACGATGGAGTTATTGTCATAGATTATAATATAGAAGAAGTACATTGAACAAAAGAATTGTAATAAAGAACTCACGACATATAAGTCGTGAGCTCTTTTTATTAGATATACAAATAATTTAAGAATAATTCAAACTTTACATAAACTTTACAATACCATGCATATGTCTTTTACAATCACTTGCTATTATGTGTCTGTAATTAAAGGAGATATGAATATGAAAAAACTATTAATTATATTAGCAGCAGCCCTTGTACTAACAGGATGTGCTTCAAAAAATGACGGATTTGATAAAACAAAAGATATTACAGTAGTATCAAGAGAAGATGGAAGTGGGACACGTGGTGCCTTCATCGAACTTGTAGGTGTTGAAGAAAAAGATGCCAACGGTAACAAACAAGATAAAACAACACCAGAGGCTGTTATTGCAAATAAGACAGACGTTGTAATGAACAACGTTGCAAATGACTTACACGCAATCGGATACTTATCACTTGGATCACTTAACGATACATTAAAAGGATTAAGTATTGATGGTGTTGAACCAACAGTTGATAACATCAGAAGTGGTGATTATAAAATAGCGCGTCCATTTAACATCGTAGTAAATGACGATTTAGACGAATTAAGCGATGACTTCATTAAATATGTACTTTCAATGGAAGGACAAAAAGTAGTCGAAGACAATGGCTACATTTCAGTTGAAACAGAAAGCAAATATCAACCAGAAGCAATTTCAGGAAAAATTGTAATTGCAGGATCATCAAGTGTATCACCAGTAATGGAAAAACTTGTTGAAGCATATAAAGTTTTAAACCCAAATGCAACAATTGAAATACAAACTAACGATTCAACAGCAGGTGTACAAGCTGCTGTAGATAAAACAGCTAACATCGGTATGGCAAGTAGAAATCTTAAAGAAGAAGAACTTGAACTTGTTAAACCAATCGTAATTGCAATCGATGGGATTGTAGTGGTTGTTAATAAAGAGAATACAATGAGTGATATAAGTAGTGCACAAGTTAAAGATATTTATGTCGGAAATATTAAAACTTGGTCAGAACTTATAAAAGACTAATATGTTGAATAGATTTTTATCCAACAGGAAAATGCAAGTGGCGATGAAAGCAGTCTTTCTAATCGCTGCTTCTTTTTCCATCTTATCGATCATACTTATTTGTGGCTTTCTTTTAGTGAATGGTTTACCAGCACTTCAAAAGATAGGCTTCTTTAAGTTTTTACTGGGTAAAGAGTGGCTACCTGGAAATATACCACCGGCTTTTGGAATATTCCCCATGATACTTGGAAGTATCTATGTAACAACATATGCAACTCTGATTGCCGCTCCAATTGGAATTGGTGCAGCAATCTATCTAACATTTGAAAGTTCAAAAAAAGTAAAAAACAGATTATTGTCACTTATTAATTTAATGGCAGGTATTCCATCTGTTGTATATGGTTTCTTTGGACTGGTTGTTATCGTTCCCTTTATTAGAAATATAGGAGGAAATGGTAACAGTATCCTAAGTGCTGCCATCTTACTTGCAATGATGATACTACCAACAATTATTACGGTAAGTCACAATGCAATGAATAGTGTATCAAAAACAATGTATGAAAGTTCAATAGCACTGGGTGCAACCCATGAAAAGTCTTTATACTCTGTAATGATTCCTGCTGCAAAATCAGGTATCATGGCATCTTTAGTATTAGGAATAGGACGTGCGATTGGTGAAACAATGGCTGTTATCATGGTTGTTGGAAACCAAGCAGTAGTAAGACTACCTTTTGATATCTTAAAAGGTGTAAGAACCCTAACTGGTAACATTGTTATTGAAATGGGTTATGCAGCAGGACTGCATCGAGAAGCTTTGATTGCAACAGGACTTGTGCTCTTTGTATTGATTCTTATCATCAACAGTATCTTTACAATCTTAAAAAAGGATGATCGATAATATGAAAGACAAACTATTTAAATTTTTCATTAGACTCTCTATGTTTGTTGTAGTTTCGACAAGCCTATTCTTAATACTATATATTTTAGTAAGAGGAATTCCTCACCTAAAACCTTCCCTATTCTCTTTTGAATATACCAGTGACAATGTTTCTTTAATGCCAGCACTTATCACAACATTTTATATCGTAGTATTAACCTTAATGATTTCTTTACCAATCGGTGTTGCAACAGCTATATACTTGGTTGAGTATGCAAGAAAAGACAGCAAGGTTGCAAAGATTATGAAGATATCAACAGAAGCATTATCAGGTATTCCATCAATTATTTATGGATTATTTGGATTTCTATTCTTTGTAAGTACATTATCATTATCTTATTCCTTAATATCTGGAAGTTTAACCCTTGCGATTATGACCCTTCCCTTTATTATTCGAACAACTCAAGAATCTTTACTTGATGTTCCAAACAGTTATAGAGAAGCAGCCCTTGCAATGGGTTCAAGTAAACTCTTTATGATATTCAAGGTAGTTTTACCTACAGCATCAGCTGGTATTCTATCAGGTGTAATTCTATCGATAGGTAGAATTGTAGGAGAGAGTGCCGCACTTATTTATACCCTAGGAACTGTTGCTAAAATACCTAAATCATTGGGTGAATCCGGCAGAACCTTGGCGATTCATATGTGGGCTTTATCAAGTGAAGGATTTCATACGAATGAAGCTTACGCAACAGCAGTAGTCCTCTTACTGGTTGTACTGCTTATGAATGGTGCATCAAAATATGCAAGTAAAAAATTAATGAAAGGAAGTAACTATGAAACTTCAAATTAAAGATATCAATTTATGGTATGGAGATTTCCAAGCCTTACACAATATATCAATGGATATAAAAAGTAATGAAATTACAGCATTTATAGGACCCAGCGGTTGTGGTAAAACAACCTTATTAAAATCATTAAATAGAATGAATGATTTGATTGAAAGTTGTAAGATAGTTGGAAATATCACACTAGATTCAGAAGACATATATAAAGTTAAGAATATTGAACAATTTAGAAAACGAGTAGGAATGGTATTTCAAAAGCCAAATCCTTTTCCAATGAGTATTTACGATAATGTAGCTTTTGGTCCAAGAGCACACGGCATTACTAAAAAAGAAGACTTGGATAAGATTGTAGAGAAAGCATTGAAAGACGCTGCAATATGGGATGAAGTTCAAGATAGACTTCACAAAAGTGCCCTCTCTTTATCAGGGGGTCAGCAACAAAGAATCTGTATCGCAAGAACACTTGCCATAGAACCTGAAGTTATCCTTATGGATGAGCCAACAAGTGCACTAGATCCAATATCTACTGCAAAAATAGAACAATTAATCATGACATTAAAAGACAAATATACTGTTGTAATTGTTACACACAACATGCAACAAGCAGCACGTATCTCAGATAAAACAGCTTTCTTTCTAAATGGAGAACTGATTGAAGTTAATGACAGCGATCTTATCTTTACAAATCCACAAGATAAAAGAACAGAAGATTACATCACAGGGAGGTTTGGTTAATGAAAACAGTACTAGACACACAACTCATTGTATTAAAAAACGAAATTGCAAAGATGGGATTGTTATGTGAGGAAGCACTTGTAAAATCAATGCAGGCTCTACGTACACATGACTTAAAACTAGCACAAGAAATTATTGATTATGATAAACATATTAATAACATGGAAAAGGAAATCCAATCCCTTTGTTACTCTTTACTTATCAGACAACAACCTGTTGCGAGTGACTTCAGATTTTTATCAGCAAGTTTAAAAATCGTAACAGACCTAGAAAGAATCGCAGACTATGCTACGGATATCAGTGAAATTATTATGGAATATCCAGACACACATTTTCTATTTGAAAAAGACTTAATACTGATGTCTAAAGAAGTCATTATCATGTTAAACAATAGCATTGAATCCCTTATGAGTATGGATATCAATCTTGCTCAAATGGTCATTAAACATGATGATAAAGTCGATGATGGATTAAAAAATTTGAAGCATGTAATTCTAGATGATATGATGAGTACAAATAAAGGAAAAGAATCCATACTAGATACATTTATGATTGCTAAATATTTTGAAAGATGTGGAGACAGATGCGTCAACATAGCTGAATCAGTTATATTTTTTGCAACAGGAAATTAGGAGGGCTTATGACAACAATCGTTATTATTGAAGATGATCAAGATATTAGAGAACTTGTACTCTATACATTGAAATCAAACCAACTGGAAGGTTTAGGTTTTGAAAGCAGTAGAGAGTTTTATGATGCTAAGTTAAGTAAAGAAGACTTTGATTTAATGCTGCTTGATGTCATGCTACCTGATGAAGATGGATTGAGTATATTAGAAACATTAAGGTCACACCCTTCATACCACGATATTCCGATAATAATGCTAACAGCAAAGGGATCAGAGATGGATAAAGTTAAAGCTTTAGATTTAGGGGCTGATGATTATATTGTGAAACCTTTTGGTGTTTTAGAACTTGTTTCTAGAATCAAAGCAAGACTTAGAAGAATGAATACTTCTAAGGTTTTAAAGTATAAAGAAATCCAACTTGATAAAGAAAAATATATTGTAAAAGTAACAGGTCAAGTAATTGAATTACCCAACAAGGAATTTGAACTGCTTGAATATTTCCTCATTAACCCGGATATTGTATTAAGTAGAGAAAGACTTATTGAAAAAGTTTGGGGCTATGATTTTGAAGGTGAAAGTCGTACATTAGATATTCACATCAGTAACTTAAGAAAAAACCTACAAGATGGCGCTAAATATATTAGCACGGTACGTGGCGTGGGCTATAAACTAGGAGATTCAGATGACTAAAACAATTAAAAAGAATATGCTCTTTTTAGTATTTATCACTATTATTTTATTTAGTATAGGTACAAGTTTTTTATACTATAATTTTGATAAATATGAAACAACAAGGGATATCAAAAACCAAGCACATACCTTAAAGGTTGAATATGATTTGAATCCTGAATTAGACTTTACAAGTGTTATGAGTGCATCACGTATTACACTGATAGATAATGATGGAACAGTCTTATATGACAATAAAACATCATTTGAAAAATTAGATAATCACAGTGATCGTGAAGAGGTTATTGAAGCAAAAGAAAAAGGTGTTGGACAATCTGAAAGATATTCAGATAATCTACTGGATATGTTTTATTACTATGCTGTATCTTTAGATACAGGCCTGATACTAAGAATATCCACAACAAGCTCTAGCTTCTATTCACTTATCTTATTGATGTTACCCTATACACTTACAGGAATCCTTGCAATATTCATACTTGCAAACATCATATCAAGACGCCTTACCTATAATATAGTAGGACCCATTGAAAAGGCGGATCTTAAATCAAATCTTGTCTCCCCTTATCAAGAACTCGATATGTATTTCTATACAATGAGAGAACAAAAAAGAGAAATTGAGAAACAAGTGGTTCGTGTTAATAAAAGAAAAGAAACAATTAATACAATCTTGAATACAATGCAAGATGGATTTATGATTGTGGATGCATCTAAAAATGTATTCCTGGCAAACCATGCTTTCCTAGAAATCGTGGGATTACATGATTACGAAGTCAGCGATAGTATCTACAGATTTATCAATGACCGTGTCCTACTTTCTAAAATTGATGATGCTTTAAATGGTGATAGTTCAAGTCACAAGATAAACATCAATGATAAAATATACCAAGTATATATCAGCCATACTGAAATATTAAAAGAAGGTGTTGCTATTGTACTGTTTGTTGATATCTCATTAGAATATGAGAATCAGAAACTAAGAGAAGAATTCAGTGCCAATGTTTCTCATGAACTTAAAACTCCCCTAACAAGTATTAGAGGACTTGCAGAGCTTCAAGCAAACAATATGGTTGATCCAGAGGATATAACTTTATTTGGTAAGAAGATATTAAAACAAAGCAACAGACTCTTAGAAATGATTGAGCATATCCTTAATCTTTCTAAATTTGACGAAGATGCATTAGATGGTAATAAAGAAGTCTTTAATATTAAAACTGTAATTGTTGAAACTTTGGTTAATCTATCAAATGAGATTAAAGAGAAAGATATTACAGTCTTAACAAACTTTGATGATCTCATGGTAAATCTTAATTACAGAATGATGGATGAATTATTCTATAATTTAATTGATAATGCTATTAAATATAATGTTGAAGGTGGCTATATAAATATAGATGTTAAAGCTGCTAATGGTATTACAATTGAGGTGAGTAACAGTGGTCCTTTAATTCCAAGTAAGGATGCACCCAGACTTTTCGAAAGATTCTATAGAGTCGATGCCTCACGTACATCTAAAACTGGTGGAAGTGGATTGGGTCTTTCAATTGTTAAACACATCGTAATGTTCCATGGCGGTAGTATTAAAGTTAGTACAGAAAAAGATAATAAGTTTATTATTAATATTCCTACAGAATCATAAGTAAAACAAAAAAAGTGCATAGAATGTTGTCCTATTATAAGGAAAATCATTCATATGCACTTTTTATTTACATTAGATTTCTTTGAATACTAGATATTAATATAAGATAAGATTAACTTATAAGTATTTTCTAGTGCTTTAATATGGGTTCTTTCCATACCATGTGAATTTGCAACACCAGGTCCTATCAGAGCTGCCCTGATATTAGCACCACCACGAAGTGCAGCAGAAGCATCACTTCCATACATTGGGTAGATATCAACTGCATAGTCTAAATCTTTTTCTTTGGCCATGTTAATAAGACTTGTTGTTAGTGCATAATCGTAAGGACCACTTGAGTCTTTAGCACAAATTGATACATCATATTCACTACAAGCAAGATTGTCTCCTATAGCGCCCATATCTACAGCTAAGAGCTCTTCTATGTCTGATGGGATATATGATGCACCATGTCCTACTTCTTCATAAACTGTAAAAATAAATTTAAGGGGTGATTTAAGTTTTATATTATCTTCTTTGATATCTTTTAAAACTGCAAGTAATATAGCAACTGAAGCTTTATCATCTAAGAATCTTGATTTAATAAAACCTGATGAAGTAAACTTAAATTTTGGATCATAGGCGATAATATCACCATTTTGAATTCCTAAATTCAGAACATCTTCTTTTGTTTTTACATTCTCATCAATAATAACTCTTAAGTTATCAATGTCTCTTGGTTTTGTTGAAGCATCCTTATATACATGAATTGATGTAGATGTTGAAAGGATTGTCCCTGTATATGTTTTATTATCACGTGTGATAATATCACAGTATGCCCCATCTAATGTTGGCGTTAGGGGGCCTCCTAAGGTTGTCATTGATAGTGAACCATCACCATTAATACTACGAACCATTAAACCTAAAGTATCCACATGCGCACTTAAAGCACGTACTGGGATAGGATTTTCTCCATCAACACTTACAATTAAATTACCTTTTGGTGTAATTTCAGTTTCATAACCTAAATCTTTAACATAAGTCTCTACAAAATCAATCGCTTTGTCTGTATATCCAGATGGACTGTTAATACTTACCAGTGCTTCTAAATTTTTAATAATTTCTTCTTGATTAAACATATGATCCTCTTTTCTAATACTATCCTTATACTACACTGTCGGGATAACAATGTAAATTAATTTTATAATGGAATAAAACAAGTCCATAATAGCTTGTGAAATATAGGTATATCATTTCTAATTATAAGTATATTGTGAAAGTTCAAATATATAGGGGCATACCTTTGACAATCTACCCTTAATTAGGTAACATTACTAAGGTTTCATAGGAGGCAAAAATGAAAATATTTGATTATGAAGATATACAATTAATACCCAACAAGTGTATTGTGAACTCTCGTTCAGAGTGTGATACAAGTATACAATTTGGAAAACACACATTTAAAATGCCAGTTGTTCCAGCAAACATGGAAACAATTCTTGATGAAGAATTATCAATCTGGTTAGCAGAGAATGGTTACTTTTATGTAATGCACCGTTTTGATGAAGACTCACGTGTAGACTTTGTTAAAGATATGCACGGACGCGGGCTTATTGCATCAATCAGTGTAGGTGTTAAAGAATCTGAATATGATTTTGTTGAAAACCTTGCTAAGGATAATATCTTACCAGACTATGTAACGATTGATATTGCACATGGACACTCCAATGCAGTTATCAATATGATAAAACATATTAAAAAACACTTACCAGAAACTTTTGTTATTGCAGGAAACGTTGCAACACCAGAAGCTGTAAGAGATTTAGAACATGCAGGAGCTGATGCAACTAAGGTTGGTATTGGACCAGGTAAAGTATGTATTACTAAACTTAAAACAGGATTTGGTACAGGTGGATGGCAACTTTCAGCACTAAGATGGTGTGCTAAAGCTGCTTCAAAGCCAATCATTGCAGATGGTGGTATCCGTCATAATGGAGATATCGCAAAATCAATTCGCTTTGGTGCATCAATGGTTATGATTGGTTCACTATTTGCAGGACACGATGAGTCTCCTGGTAAAATGGTTGAAATTGATGGTGTTAAGTATAAAGAATATTACGGATCAGCATCAGAACACCAAAAAGGTGAAAAACGTAATGTTGAAGGTAAAAAGATCGTTATGGAATATAAAGGTCCTATTGCTGATACATTTGTAGAAATGACGCAAGATTTACAATCATCTATCTCATATGCAGGTGGAAAAGACTTAGATTCAATTCGTCGTGTTGACTACATCGTTGTTAAAAACTCAATCTTCAACGGAGATCGATAAGATTAAAAAGGGCTTAGCCCTTTTTTTGTATTTAGATATCCATAAGTAAATCATAAGAAATAATAAATGACTTATGAACCTAAATTTGATAGTATAATTGTACAGTTAACGGATAGGAAGATACAATGAATTTAAAAAAGAAGTATATTGTGAATACAAGTATTGCGCTTGTTCTTGCGACAATATTTGTTTCCCCCACCTTTGTAGGTAGATATTTTGGACATATGGATTTCATGCAAGTTTTGTTTCTTATCATGTCTCCAGCCCAAGGTGGAACTATTGAATTATCAATGGTATTAAGATATATAAAGATTGCATTACCACTCTATATAGTCGTAATAGCATTTTTTATGTTTTCTTACTATCTTTCGAAAAACGGACATGTTTATCATACAAGATTTATTAATAAGGGTAAGAAGTATTATCTAAAACTTAAGAATCCTAAGAAATTAGGAAGAATAATGATAACTCTTGTCCTGGTTGTAACATTGGTTAGATTTGATCGCCAACTTGGTATTATTAATCATATTGTAAGAGCTAATAGGAATACATACATTTATGAACAGCATTATGTTAATCCGATGAAAGCAGATTTAAAATGGCCAGATAAGAAAAGGAATCTTATTATTTTGAATTTAGAATCTATGGAGTATGGGTTTAATGATATTAAGGTTGATGGCCAAGTAGAACATCTAATTCCAAATCTTGAAAAGATAGCCAATCAAAATATATCTTTTTCTCATAATAAGAATTTTGGAGGCGCTCAATCTATCGCAGGAACAGGTTGGACTGTTGCAAGTCTTGTAGCACAAGCTACTGGAACTCCAATACAGTTTACAAAACTTAATGTTACTTATGGTGAAGGTGATGGTTTTCTACCAGGTGTAAACTCTTTAGGACAACTCCTTCAAGAACAAGGTTATCAAAACTACTTTATGGCAGGATCTGATGCCAACTTTGGCGGCCGAGAAGAATTCTATAGAACCCATGGTGATTATATAATAAGGGATACAAAGTATTATAAAGAAATTGGAAAAATTCCTGAAGACTATAATGTATTTTGGGGATTTGAAGATGAAAAACTTTTCGAATATGCGAAAGAAGAACTTTTATACATATCAAAGCAAGAAGAACCTTTTAACTTTACAATGCTTACAGTTGATACACACTTCACCGATGGCTACACAGATCCATCTTGTTTATTAGAATATGAAACACCTTATGCAAATGCAATAAAATGTTCTGATGGTAAAGTTGCTGAGTTCCTATCATGGATTCAAGAACAAGATTTCTATGACAATACAACAATCATGATTACAGGTGATCACCTAACAATGAATTATGATTTCTCAAAGGGTGTAGTTGCTGATGATAGAGGTATCTATAATGCTTTTATTAACTCAGACTTTAAATCATTTGCTGAAACAAGAACAAAGGAAAGAGAATTTTCTATAATCGATCACTTCCCTACAACGCTGGCTTCATTAGGGGTTGAAATTAAAGGTGACAGATTAGGCTTAGGAACAAACTTAATGTCTGATAAGAAAACACTACTTGAAGAAATGGGTTATGATAAACTCAATGAAGAGATCAGTAAAAACTCTAAGTATTACAACGATGTCTTTATCCAAACTAAATCGAAAAAGGATTAATATCTAGTTATTCAAATAATTAAAGTAGAAGTCAGCCTCATACTGGGGCTGACTTTTACTATGTCAGAAAATAAGGTGTGTACGCTCAGCGCATCCAGCAATGGAAGGGTTTACACAAAGTTTTCGAAATACTATCATATTACTATACGACAATGGGAGGCGGTGAAATATTATGATCTTCATTATATATAGAATAATAATGCTTATAGTGGTACCCTACTTCATTTTTTCTGTCATGAGGAACTTGCGTGAAATAGTAGAACTATTAAGGAAAATTGAAGCGAAGGATAGGACTTAATATTATATGTTCCTTTTTGCTGTAAAGGGTGAAAATATTGTACTAGAAAATCTAGTTCTATAGTTACCGAAGGGATCGAGGCAACTGATTTCACATAAAATCTAAAAGCTATTTTCGAATCAGAAATCTCGGTGTTTTCTCAAGGTTTTTTACTAAATTCCAGAGCGCTTATCTAAGCAAAGCATAAGGTGATAACATGAATAACAGGATAAAATAACTCTTTAGTTTCTAGAATATAAATTAAGGAGGACGCTATGTCAAAAATAGAATATAAAATAATAAAAGTATTTAACGATGAAGATATTGAATATATTTATAAGGATGCTGGTTGGTCAAACTATACCAATGATATACCAATGTTAATAAGTGCATTCGAAAACTCTTTGTATGTTTATGGTGCATATGAAGATAATAAGTTAGTTGGACTTGTTCGAGTTGTGGGAGATGGTCTTACGATAATATACATCCAAGACTTACTTGTTCTGAAATCATATCAAAGACAGGGTATTGCAACGAAGCTCTTACAAAATATCCTTGAAAAGTATAAATCAGTAAGACAAATTTGCCTTATGTCAGACAATGATAATGACTTGATTCAGTTTTATAATTTCAATAATTTCATTGAAGTTCATAAACTGAATGCTGTGAGCTATCTCTATTATAAAAAGTAGAGTAAGGAAGTAGTAATTGCGATTCACTTCTATCTAATAATTAAAGATAGAAACTCTTGATTTAAAAGGGTAACTATGGTATTCTATTTTAGCACTTATCTTGAGTGGTAAACCACGCAAGGCCGAAGGGAGAACACTATGAAAAAAGGAATACATCCAGAGTATAACAATGTAACTACATCATGTAGTACATGTGGTACAGAATTTGAAGTTGGATCAACATCTAAAGAAATTAAAGTTGATACATGCTCAAACTGTCACCCATTCTATACAGGAAGACAACGTTTCGCTCAAGCGGACGGACGTATTGAACGATTCAACAAACGATATAATATAAAAAATGAGGGTTAATCCCTTATTTTTTTTATCTTTTTATTATAGAATAGAGTCAGTGAGGTGAAGAATATGTATCATCAGTATAATCCTGGGTACCTAGAAGTTATTACAGGATGCATGTTTGCTGGAAAAACAGAAGAATTAATTAGAAGAATCAACACACTACAATTTGCAAATAAAAAGATTGTAGTTTTTAAACCAGAAATAGATAACAGATATGATGAAGATTTCATAGTATCTCACGCTGGAAGTAAGTTTATCAGTCATGCAATATCAAAAGCTGAACAAATATTAGACTTCATTGACGAAGATACTGAAGTAGTCGCTATAGATGAAGTTCAATTCTTTGATAAAGCAGTTATAGATATATGTGAATACCTTGCTTTAAAAGGCATTCGCGTCATGGTTGCTGGACTTGATATGGACTTTAAAGGGGATCCTTTTGGTGTTATCCCAACTTTATTAACACAAGCAGAATTTGTAACTAAATTAACAGCGGTATGTACAGAGTGTGGCTCTCCTGCTACAAGAACTCAAAGACTTGTAAATGGTGAACCTGCATCTTATGATGACCCTATTATTTTAGTGGCTGCCAGTGAATCTTATGAAGCAAGATGTAGACATCATCATGTTATTGTAAATAAACCTGGCATTAAAAAGGAGTTAAAATCATGTTAAATAGCATAATGAGACAACGTCTTGAAGCAATACGTAAAAGAGATGCTGATATCAATGAACAGATGATGGACCAAGCGGTACTATCAGACAGACGCCTTATGGCACGCATTGGTAAAGAAAAGTCTTCTTATCAAGAGACTTTAGAAGCATACGACAAGTATATTCAAGCAGAAAATTTTTACAATCAAGCTATTGATATTTTAAACACATCCGATGAAGCAGAAATGCTTGAACTTGCTGAAATGGAAAAAGAAGAATATGCAGAAGTTTTAGAAAACTTAGCAGAAGAACTTAAGATTCTATTGTTACCTAAAGATCCATCAGATTCACATGATGCCATCATTGAAATTCATGGTGCAGCAGGTGGAGATGAAGGGAATATATTTGCAGGTGACCTATACAGAATGTATACACGCTACGCAGAAAGTAAAGGATATAAAATATCTGTACTTGAAGCAAGACCCTCAGAAGCAGGTGGATTCTCAAGTATTTCATTTGAAGTAAAAGGTGAACAACCTTATAGACACTTTAAATTCGAATCAGGAGCACACCGTGTACAACGTGTACCAAAAACTGAAACAATGGGCCGAGTTCATACATCAACTGCAACAGTACTAGTACTGGCAGATGTTGAAGAAGATGAAATCGAAATCAATAATAATGATCTTGTCATTGAGACACGCCGTGCAACAGGTGCTGGTGGACAGCACGTTAACACAACTGACTCAGCAATACGTATTGTACACGTTCCAACAGGTATTGTTGTAACATGTCAGGATGGACGTTCACAACACGATAACAAAGATAAAGCAATGCGTTTAATTAGAGCGCGTGTGTTTGAAGATAATGAAAGAAAACGTAAAGAAGAACAAGATAAAGAAAGACAATCTAAAGTTGGTGGTGGCGATAGAAGTGAGAAGATCAGAACTTACAACTATCCTCAAAACCGCGTAAGTGATCACCGTATAGGGCTAACATTACAAAAGTTAGATATTATTATTGATGGTAAACTGGATGAGATTGTTGATGCTTTATTAAACCAAGAACAAAAAGAGGCTTTAGAAGCAAAATGATAGTAAAAGACATCGTAAATAATGGTGTAAGAACGTGCGAAAACGCTGGTGTATACAGTGGTTTTGCACGTTTTCTTATGTTGGAATTATTAAGAGAAAAAGATTTAGATATGTTTTTATTATTGGATGAAACTTTAGATGAATCCATTCTAAAAGAATACAATGAAAAACTAGAACGTATCTGTAATGATGAACCCATGGGCTATGTACTTGGCTACCAATGGTTTTATGGTTATAAGATAGGTGTTAATGAATCAGTTTTAATACCAAGAGAAGAGACAGAAGAGCTTGTTGGATTAATCCTTGGAGAAGTTGATGATAACTTTGAAAATCCGACCATTGCTGATGTTGCAACAGGAAGTGGTGCAATTGCTATTGCCCTTTCAAAAGATTTAGATCTACCTGTTGTTGCAACAGATATCAGTGAAGAAGCACTTGTTGTAGCAAATAAAAATGCAAAAGATTTAGATGCTAAGGTTACCTTTTATCAAGGTGATATGTTAGAACCACTGATTGAAAAGGACTTGAAATTTGACATATTGGTATGTAATCCACCTTATATTAAAAATACAGAACACATTCAATCATCAGTTTTAAAATTTGAACCCCATGTTGCTTTATTTGGTGGTAATGATGGATTGTTTTTCTACAATAAAGTATTAGAAAAAGCACACCTTGTTGTAAATAAAGGTGGCATGATTGCATTTGAAATCGGTTTTGACATAGGAGATGCAATCGTTGAATTATCAAGACATTACTTCCCTAATCAAGATATAACTTTACATAAAGATATAAATGGTCTTGACCGTATGGTCTTGATAAAAGATATTGGAGTTTAAAATGTTAACACAACTACTAGAAAAAGATAATATTGAAAGAATCGTCAAAATACTTGAAGAAGATGGTATTGTCGCAATACCAACCGACACAGTATATGGACTTGCTATAAAATCGGACTCAGAAGCGCTTTATAAGAAACTGGTAAGGGCAAAAGGAAGACCTGAAGATAAACCCTTCCCCCTAATGGTTTCATCAACACAGCAACTCAATCAGCTTGTAGATATGGATCCAATGACACAACACATGGTCAAGCACTTCATGCCAGGAGCTATAACTTTTATCTTCAAGAAGAAACCATCCGTCTTCCCTTTTCTAAAAAACCAAGATACCCTTGGTATTCGAATGGCAGATGATCTTTGGGTTCATTCAATTATAGAAAAGTTAGGAGCGCCTTTATGGCTTCCGTCTGCAAATAAATCAGGTGATCCAACAGGAACATCATCCGATGAAGTTTATAAAAATTTAAAAGATGAAATAGAAGGTATCGTTATCGGAGAATCTTTAAAGAAAACATCCTCAACAGTAGTAGATTTGAGTGTCTTTCCCTATAAGATTTTAAGAGAAGGACCGATTACAAAAGAAGACATTGAAAATCAAGTCAAAAAGTATTTGGAAAACATTGAATAATTTGATAAACTTACATGAAAGGCAGGGACAAAAATATGAAGGATAAAGCAGTACAACACGCAATCGAACAAGAGGCACAACGCCAACTTGAGCATATAGAACTAATCGCATCTGAAAACTATGTATCAGAGGATGTATATGAGGCAGTAGGATCCGTTCTTACAAACAAATATGCAGAAGGATACCCAGGTAAAAGATACTATGGTGGATGTGAATATGTTGATATAGTAGAAAATTTAGCAATCGATAGATTAAAAGAAATCTTTGGTGCAGAACATGCTAATGTGCAACCACATAGTGGATCACAAGCAAACATGGCAGTATACATGAGTGTACTTGAACATGGAGATGTTGTACTTGGAATGGATCTAAGTGCTGGGGGTCACCTTACACATGGTCACCAACTAAACTTCTCAGGAATTAATTATACATTCCATGGTTATGGTGTAGATAAGACTACAGAAACAATTGACTATGATGATGTATTAAGAATTGCTAAAAGCGTAAGACCGAAATTAATCGTTGCAGGAGCAAGTGCTTATGCAAGAGATATCGATTTCAAGAAATTTAGAAATATTGCTGATGAAGTAGGTGCACTACTTATGGTAGATATGGCACACATTGCAGGACTTGTTGCTGCAGGACTTCATTCATCCCCTGTACCATATGCAGACTTTGTAACAAGTACAACACACAAAACACTACGTGGACCACGTGGTGGTATCATTCTTTGTAAAAAAGAATATGCGAAAGAAATTGATCGCAGTGTGTTCCCTGGAGTTCAAGGAGGACCATTAATGCATGTTATTGCTGGTAAAGCAGTTGCATTTGGTGAAGCATTACAACCAGAATTTAAAGAGTATCAAGCACAAGTTATTAAAAACGTTCAAAAACTATCAGAAACACTTACTACTTTAGGATATAGAATTGTAAGTGGTGGAACAGATAACCACCTACTACTTGTAGATGTTAAAAACAGTATCGACATAACAGGTGCACATGCTGAATTGATTTTAGAAAAAGTTGGAATCACAGTTAATAAAAATACAATTCCTTTTGATAAGGAAAGACCTTTTGTAACAAGTGGTATTAGACTTGGGAGTCCAGCGATGACAAGTCGTGGATTTAAAGAAGCAGACTTTGTTAAAGTTGCTAACTGGATTCACTTAGCACTAACAAACTACGAAGATGAAGATAAATTAAAAGAAATAGAAACAGAAGTGAAGGCTTTTACAAGAAGCTTTCCAATCAGAGGAGAAAGATAATGATTACAGTATTAAACCACCCATTAATTACACACAAACTAACACAGATGAGAAACGTAAATACACGTACTAAAAACTTTAGGCAAAACCTTGATGAAATCGCAGGTCTTATGGCTTATGAAATTACAAGAGATATTAAACTTGATCCTGTAACAATTGAAACCCCTGTTCAAGAGTGTAATACTTTTGAATTGAATACAGATATTGTACTTGTTCCTATATTAAGAGCAGGTCTTGGAATGGTTGATGGTATCTTAAGTTTAATACCAACTGCAAAAGTAGGACATATTGGTGTTTATAGAGATGAAGAAACACTAATGCCACATGAATACTTTGCTAAATTCCCTGAAAACCTTGATACAGCTGAAGTCTTAATTTTAGACCCAATGCTTGCAACAGGTGGATCAGCAGATGCAGCAATCGCTATGGTTAAAAAACGTGGTGCTAAATCAATCAAACTGGTTTGTTTAGTTGCAGCACCTGAAGGTGTTGAAGTTATCAAACAAAATCACCCGGATGTTGATATATTCTTAGCAGCAATGGATGATCACTTAAATGAAAAAGGATATATTGTACCAGGTCTTGGAGATGCTGGAGACAGAATTTTCGGAACTAAATAGAAATTTAGCCACAGGACATTCGTCTTGTGGTTTTATTTTATTCACATAGATACAAGAAAATGTCTATACTTATTTTCATCTATTAATTCCTTATTTATAGTATGAATTAATGTAGTTATCACATAAACAAATCAAACAAGGCTTTATTCGTGATATTTTACTGAAAACTGCCCGCAATACTAGATTATTATACCTACATACGTTATTATGTTGAAGGTATTATATATAGAAATTGATAGAGATTTTTGATATCGTAGTAAAGGTGAGAAAAAATGAGCAATTTACTAAGAATTACAGTACATATAACATCGCTAATGTTTTGCGCATATGTATTGCAAGGCGTGGAATTTTCTAAGTTTCTTAGAAAAGGTCACAAAGAAAAAGATACACTATTGTATCTGATTGTTACCCTTGCGCTTGCAAATCTAGTAGCGCAATTTTTACTCAATTTATCAACAAGTTTTATTTAGTAAACTGAAAGGGAGTTAATTATGTTTTCAAAATCAGTAGGAATTGACTTAGGAACGGCTAACGTTCTTATATTTGTAAAAGGACAAGGTGTTATCCTTGATGAACCAGCAGTGGTATCAATCGATGCACATACTAAAAAATGTCTGGCAGTAGGTACAGAGGCTAAGCAAATGCTTGGACGTACACCTGGTAGAATTCATGCAATCAGACCCTTAAAAGATGGTGTTATTGCAGACTTTGAAGTCACAGAAATGATGCTACAACACTTCATGAAAAAATTAAAATTAAAAGGATTATTTTCACGTCCTAATATCTTAATTTGCTGTCCTTCAAATATTACATCAGTAGAGCGTAAAGCGATTAGTGATGCAGCATATAGAACAGGGGCAAAACGCGTATTCATCGAAGAAGAACCTAAAGTTGCAGCAGTGGGTGCAAAATTAGACATTTCAAAACCTACAGGATCAATGGTTCTGGATATAGGTGGTGGTACAACTGATGTTGCAATATTATCATTGGGTGATATTGTTACAAGTACTTCATTAAAAATTGCAGGAGATACACTGGATACAGATATCATCAAATATGTTAAAGACACATATAAATTATTAATTGGTGATAGCACAGCAGAACGTATCAAAACAACAATCGGTACAGCATTCATGGAAGAAGGCAGTGAAGATCAAGAGATTGAAATTAGTGGACGTGACTTAATTACAGGTTTACCAAACTCAATTACAATTAAAGCATCTGAAACAGAATTCGCAATGCGTGAGAGCCTACAGGATATTGTTAGAGCATGTAGAAGTGTTCTTGAACAAACACCTCCAGAGTTAAGTGCAGACATTATTGTTAGAGGAATTGTGCTAACAGGTGGTGGAGCATTACTTAGAGGAATTGACCGTTTAATTGCAGATGCATTAAACACACCTGTATATGTTGCAGAAAATGCACTAACAGCAGTAGCTGAAGGTACAGGAATTATGTTAGATAACTTAGATTATCTATAATTCATATAAAATTTAGGAACCCCCTACTCTATTGACTAATATAGAGTAGGGGGTTTTATTATGAAATTCAAAAGTACAAGTTGGTTAAATGCAAATGAAGATGAGTTGATAGATGAATATATAGATTCTTATATTGAATTTATTAACGACTTACCCATTTGGCAACAACGCAAAGAATGTCTAAGTGGTTTGAATAGAGTATCACGTATCAATTATTGGTCTAGTAAGGATTTAAATATACCCATTAAACCAGGAGATATATGTTATTTTGAATATGGACAAGCATTCTTGAATGAAGCAGGATATCAACATTTTGGATTGGTCATATCAAAATTTAATCATAAAGCATTTGTGATACCTATGACATCCAATAGAAAAACCATAAGAAAAGCCATAGAAAGTAAAGGATGTCACAGGAATCATTTGTACTATATTGGACAACTCGATGGTTTAGATAAAGCATCTGTATTATTTTTAAATGATAGCAAGTATATCAATACATGTAGAATTATATCTGTTAATGCTCATCTCGATCCAGAATCATCCATGTTCAATGAAATCATCAAGACGCTTAAACACGTGATATTTTCTGGTAATGTGTTAGAATAAAAAAGGTGATATAGATGAATCGTATGAAGATCGTTGCTGTATCTGGTGGTGTAGATTCAATGGCTTTATTACATATGTTACAAACTAAGACAAAAGACTTAGTTGTTGCACATGTAAACTATAATCAAAGAACTACAAGTAAACGAGATGAAGCACTGTTAAGAAAATACTGCCTTGAGCATAATTTGAAACTAGAAGTGAAACAATTTGATATTGACTATAAAGGTAATTTTCAAAGTGTAGCACGTAATTTTCGTTATGATTTCTTCAAATACTTATATGATAAATATGAAGCAGATACACTTTTTCTAGGTCATCATTTGGATGATGATCTGGAAACCTTTATCATGCAACAAAACTCAAATAGAAAAACAAAATCAATGGGGATAAAAGAAAAAACAGAAATTAAAGGTATGGTGGTTGAAAGACCTTTATTAAATTTAACAAAAAAAGAGATAATAGAATACTGTATATTAAACAATGTGCCTTATGAGGATGATGAATCAAATTTTGAATTAGATTACACACGTAATAAAACACGATATAAGATTTCTCAATTAAGTAAAGAGTCAAAAGATGACTATTTAAATGAATTGAAGAAGGCAAAAGAATTGAAGGAAAACTACAATGATAAGATTCCAACACTTCCAAATCCATTCAATATAGACAGTTATCTTCTATATCCAAAAGAGCAAAGACAAGATGCACTAAGATATTTCCTGGGAAATAATGGAGTAAATCCACACGGTTTTACAAAATCCTATTTAGAGAATTTAGATCAATTAATTACATCGGGAAAAGCTCAACATCCAATACAAGATATGAATTTAAGTATTAGTTATAATGAAGTATATCTACATGGAGATCTTTCTTTCTCATATACGAT
>JAAYGI010000007.1 GCA_012727815.1 Erysipelothrix sp. | reverse complement strand
TTTGATTGGCTAGATATAGATAGACCTACATCAGTAACTATGAAATCTAGAGATTCTGTTTTAGATTTATTAAAAATTCAAAATGACATTATGACTTTTTTACCCTCATGTATAAGTGTATTATTATTTAATCCACCAACAATAGGAAATAAGACAGGAGAAACACGTCCCCACCAAGGCATTTCACCACTCCACATTAATGATTTGGATTTATTTTTATCATACATGCCTATGACTTCAGCACCTTTTTGATTGATTTCAACTTTTAAATAATTATTTTCTAATATCATTATTATCCTCTTTCTAAATCTCTTTTTTACAAATTATATTATATCATTTTTTCCATAAGAAAAGACTTACCATTACAGTAAGTCTTAAAGTTAAAATTTATAAGTTAGATCCTTCAAGAATTTCTTTAAGAATATCTGCTGATTTCTTTAAGTTATCTGTTTCATCTGAACTATAAGGAACCTCAACTACATCAAGTGCTCCTTGTCTTCCAACGATTGTTGGAACAGAAATGAATACATCATCAAGTCCGTAATCTCCCGTTTGAAGACTTGACACCGTTAAGATTGATTTCTCATCTCTTAAGATTGCTTTTACGATACGTGTTATTGCCAATGCAACAGCATAGTTTGTATAACCTTTACGTTCTATGATCTGGTATGCAGAGTTTTTAACGCCTTCTGTAATATCATCTTTCATTGCTTCTGTTAATTCGATATCCATATCGCGGCAATACTGTTCTACAGTAAGTCCACCAATTGTAGTAAGTGACCATGTTGCGATTTCTGTATCACCATGTTCTCCAATTATATTTGCGTGGATATCTCGCGCGTCTACTTTAAATAAAGAAGACAGTGCTGATTGAAATCTTGCTGTATCAAGTACTGTTCCTGATCCAAATACTCTCTCTTTAGGGAATCCCGATAGTTTATAAGTAACTTGTGCCAAGATATCCACAGGATTTGATACAACAAGTAAGATACTGTCTGGATTATACTTAACAATTTCAGGAATCATTTGCTTATATATTTCAATATTACGATTTACTAAATCAATACGTGTTTCCCCGGGTCTTTGTGCAAGACCAGCAGTGATAATAACAATATCAGAGTCTTTTGTTGCTTCATAATCTCCTGCAGTAACATTAACAGGTTCAACAAATACACGCCCCTGATTAATATCCATCGCCTCACCCACTGCTTTTTCATGATTGATATCAACAATAACAAGATCTGTTGCGATATTATGATTCATTAATGCAAAGGCTGTAGCCGAACCTACAGAACCCGCACCGATAATAGATATTTTAGTTGTTTTCATATTTGTAACCCTCCTTGGTTAATTATATCATAATACAATATCAAAGATATCATTGCGCTTATGAATTTGCTTGGCTTTGTAAGAGATATCCATTAAACTATAGGTGGTGATAAACATGAATAAATATAAAGGTTTTTATAAAAAATCGGTTGATGAAAGAATCAAAGTTCTAATTGATGATAATAAATATGATACTTCAATACCGACAAGACTTGATACTTTAGATGCCTCTCATATGATTGAGAATGCAATTGGAGTTTTTGAAGTACCACTTGGTGTTGCTCCAGGTTTTCTAATAAACAACAGGACTTATAATGTTGTTATGGCAACTGAGGAATCTTCAGTAATAGCAGCAGCTTCTAATGCAGCAAAAATAAGCAGCATGAGCGGTGGATTTTCAACTACAATCAATGAGCGTTTAATGCGCGGTGAGATCGTATTTGCAAATCCTAAAGATTCAAATGCATTAAAGAATACACTAAAAGCATCCTTTGAAACTTTAAAGAATATTGCGGATGAAGCTTACCCTTCTATCATTAAAAGAGGTGGTGGCGTTTCAAAGTTTGAAATAAGACATTTAAATAATGAGTCTTATACTTTTGTGATTCTTGATGTATTTATGGACACACAAGAAGCAATGGGTGCCAACATGATGAATACAGTTTTAGAAAGTATCAGTGCTTACCTGGAATCTGTAACACAAGAAACAGCTTTAATATCTATCCTATCAAACCTTGTAACTGAAGCTTTAGTAAGTGCTACTTGTATCATTGATCCAAAGTATTTAAAAGATGGAATTAAAACAGCACAAAATATTGAACTTGCAAGTGAACTTGCAAAACAAGACATCTATCGCTGTGCAACACACAACAAAGGAATCATGAATGGTGTCGATGCTGTTGTCCTTGCAAGTGGTAACGATACACGAGCTGTAAATGCTGCAATATATACATTCAGCGCACTAACAGGAAGCCCTCAACCACTCGCTACATGGAAATTAATTGATAAAATGCTACATGGAACAATAACACTTCCCCTACCTATCGGTTCAGTAGGTGGTGCTATATCAATTCATCCCAAAGCTAAACTCTTCAAGTCTATTCTTGATTATAAAACTGTTAAAGAACTTATGGAAATTATCGCTAGCGTCGGTCTTGCACAAAACTTCGCTGCACTTAATGCTCTTACAACAGTTGGTATACAAAAAGGGCATATGGCACTGCATGCTAAAAACATCGCAATTAGCGCCGGAGCACCTGCTGAATACCTAGAAGAAGTTACAGAAAGACTAAAAGAAGAAAGCATCATCAATATCGATGTTGCCAAAAAGATAATCAAAGAACTTACAGACTATAACAACTAAACTGCCACAAGGCAGTTTTTTCATGATATAACGTGTATCCTTCATTGTTCATGATATTTCGTGTATGATACAGATATATAATAAAGGAGAACATGATGGAAAAATACGCACTCATTGGAGATATCATAAACTCAAAGAACATTAAAGAAAGAGATGTCTTTCAAAAATCACTTTCAATTTTACTAGGAAAGATCAACGAAAAATATAGTGAATCAATCGCATCTAACCTAACCCTTACACTAGGTGATGAATTCCAAGGACTTTTTGATGATATAGAAACACTTTTTTTAGTGACTGATATTATAACGCTTGAGCTTGCGAATCTAGGTCAATCGGTTCGATTTGGAATTGGATACGGAACACTTCTAACAAGTTATAATAAAGAAATAAGTATCGGAGCTGATGGTGAAGCTTATTGGAATGCGCGAAAAGCCATAGATCATGTTTACCATAATAATCATACACAAAGGGTTAATGAACACTATGTTGATATAAATGAAAAACATTCATACTTGATTAATAGTACTATCAAAATTCAAAACTCTATGAGATACAATTGGACTCATTCTCAAAGGAATTTAGTACTTACCATATTAAAAGATACAGGCTACGGCCCAATCAATACTACCTACATTAAAAACATACTAAAGATATCATCATCAAGTCTAAGTAACCGTTCGACTTCATCGTCGTATACAATATATGTTGACTCAAGAAAACATTTATCAGAGTACATAAAAGACAATGAAAACAAAGATTAAAGAAGGATTCTTTGGACAAGATTATGTAACAAGTCAAAATATTATGACATTAGTGTTGACATACCATTCACAATGTAGCATAATGTAAACAATATGAAAATGCTTTGAAAAGGAAAGTAACAATTATGAAGGTTCTTACAGAGAGTCCACGGTGCTGAGAGTGGGTGAATAAGTAGTGTTTGTGAAAATGGCCTTGGAGCTAGTTAACTGAAACTAAGTAAGTTAATTCGGGTGCGACCGTTACATCGCCAGAGAATGATAGTTCTCTAAGAGGTATATATCGCGAGGTGTATACGAATTAAGGTGGTAACATGAGCGCGCTCATCCTTTGGGATAGCGCGCTTTTTATATGTCAAAGGAGAAATTATTATGACACACATTATCGACCAATACGTAGACACACACGCAGACACTTACAAAAACATTGCAAAAGAAATTCATGCAACACCTGAGGTAAGTAACTATGAATTCTTCTCTTCTAAGATCCTAGCAGATCAATTAGAGAAAGATGGTTTTACAGTAACACGAGAAGTCGCAGGACATCGTACCGCTTTTGATGCACGATATAAATCAGATAAAAAAGGGCCTGTTGTTGCATTTCTAGCAGAATATGACGCATTACCTGGAATTGGCCACGCATGTGGTCACAATATATTCGGTGCTAACTCGTCACTTGCTGCTGCAAGTTTCAAAGCTATCGTTGATGAACTGGGTGGTGAAGTAAGAGTATATGGTACACCTGGTGAAGAAGGTGGGGAAAATGGTTCATCTAAAGGAAGCTTTGTTAGAGAAGGATTCCTAGATGATGTTGACTTTGCACTTTGTGCTCACCCTGGGTTTACCCACGGTGCATCAGGAACGTCTCTAGCAAATGATCCTGTAGATATTGAATTCTTTGGTAAAGCAAGCCATGCATCAGGAGCTCCAGAAAAAGGAATAAACGCATTGGATGCAATCATCCAAGTTTATAATGGAATCAATGCACTTCGTGAACACCTAAGTGATGATGTTCGTATACATGGTGTTATAACAAATGGTGGTCTTGCGGCAAACGTGGTACCTGAATATGCATCAGCAAGATTCTATTTAAGAGCAGAATCAAGAACAACACTCAATGAAGTATATGAAAAAGTAGAAAACATTGTTAAGGGTGCAGCACTTATTACAGGAACAACCTATAAATACGGACTCTTCCAAAACTCTGTAGACAATACAATTCTTACGCCATCATTGGATGCACTTTATGAAAAACAACTTAACAAATACGGCGAGCAATTCACTCCTAGAAAAGTAGGAGGTGGAAAAGGTTCTACTGATGTTGGTAACATTTCTCAAGTAGTCCCTACAATTCAACCAGGAATTAGTATTTCTGATACCCCAATTATTGGACACAGCATCGGTTTTAGAGAAGCTTCAATATCTAAAAAAGGAATTGATTCAATCGTACTTGGTGCAAAAGTACTTGCACACACAGCACGAGAACTTTTCGAAAACCCAGAATTACTAGAAAGCATTAAACAAGAACACGCAGAAAACCTCCAGAAACAAAATAACAATGATTCAATTTAAAGATGTATCAAAAACTTTTGTCACAAAATCAAACACTGTTCACGCAGTAAGAAATGTTAGTTTAACAATTCATGAAGAAGAAATATTTGGAGTTATTGGCCATAGTGGAGCAGGTAAAAGTACACTGGTAAGACTCATAAACTTTCTGGAAAGACCCACAAGTGGAGAGGTACTTGTGGGAAACACCATTCTTAATAATTTGAATGCAAAAGAACTTAGAAACACTAGAAAAAAAATTGGTATCATATTTCAAAACTTTAACTTAATGGAATCATTGAATGTATTTGATAATGTTGCCTTCCCTTTAAGATATCAAAAACTATCCAAAGAAGAAATTGAGAAAAAGGTACTAAGCCTACTTGATCTTGTTGGTATTAGTGACAAGGTTAAAGCATATCCTTCGCAATTATCAGGAGGTCAAAAGCAAAGAGTTGCTATCGCACGTGCACTCGCAAATGATCCAGAAGTATTATTATGTGATGAAGCAACATCAGCACTAGACCCTAAAACTACTCAAAACGTTTTAGACTTATTACAAGAACTTAACAAAAAACTAAAAATAACAATTGTTGTTATTACACATGAAATGAATGTCGTTAAATCTATTTGTCATCGTGTTGCAGTTATGGATGATGGTTTAGTAGTTGAAGAAGGAAATGTCGTAGATGTCTTTTTCAATCCTAAGCAAAAAATCACAAAAGAATTTATAGCTTCAACACAAAGCGACAGTGAACTTTCAACACTTCTTGAAAAAAATAAATTAAATCAAGGATTAAATACCTTAATTCTTAGATTGAACTTCTTAGGTTCAAACACAAATGAGGCAATCATTGTCCACATGTGTAAGAAATTTGATTTAGAAGCAAGTATCATATATGCACAAACAGATATCATCCAAGGTGAAATCCTTGGAAACTTGGTTATTTCACTTAGCGGTAACAGAAAAGAAGAAGCACTTGAATATCTTAATCAAGAAAACATTAGAACGGAGGTATTATAATGACATTTATAGATTCAACATTTCCTAACCTAATAATCTATTGGAATGAATTTCTAAAAGCAATATCTCAAACAGTTTATATGATGTTCATCAGTGGGTTTTTCGGAATTTTATTTGGATTGATATTAGGTATAGCAATCGTTGTTACAAAAAAAGATGGATTGCTAGAAAATGGTAAGGTATACCACTTTCTAGATAAGTTTACGAATCTATTCAGATCCATCCCCTTTGTAATATTAATTCCTGTATTAATGCCCCTAACACGTGCAATCATGGGAACAGCAATAGGCGTTAAAGGCGCACTACTTCCTCTAGTAATTGGTGTTATACCATTCTTTATGAGACAAGTAGCTATGGCCTTGGGAGATGTTAACCCAGGACTTATAGAAGCTGCCACTGCAATGGGACTAACACCAATTGGAATAATCATTAGAGTTTATTTAAAAGAATCACTACCTTCACTAATACGCGCTATATCCATTACTCTTATCAGCCTACTAGGCTTAAGTACTATGGCAGGAAGTATCGGTGGGGGCGGTATTGGAGATTTTGTTATCAGATATGGACATGCAAGATACTTCTATGACATTACCTTTGTATCAGTTATATTAATACTGTTAATGGTAAGTCTTATTGAAGCATTTGGAAATCTATTAATTAAGAAAGTATCACACTAAGGAGAAAAAACATGAAAAAAATATTTATACTTATACTGCTATCGCTTATAACACTTACAGGGTGTGCTCAGGAAAAACGTGAAGAGAATCATATTAAGTTAGGAATGATTGGTTCTGATTCAGTAGTTTGGAATTACATCATTGAGGAATTGGCTAAAGAAGACATTAAACTAGAAATTGTTGCCTTCAGTGATTACCCTCAAGTTAATGCCGCTGTTGATCAAGGAGAAGTAGATCTTAATGCCTTTCAACATCAAGCATATTTAGATAAAGAAAATACAGATTTAGGCTATGACATTGTAGCAATTGGTAAAACAGTCATTGCACCAATGGGACTATATTCAGAAAACATCAAAGACATCAGTGAGATTAAGGAAAATGATATTATTGCCTTACCAAATGATGTCACAAATGGCGGTCGCGCATTACAACTTATTGCATCAACTGGTCTAATTAAGTTGAAAGACACACCTATCCCTTCACTGAAAGATATCGTAGAAAACAAACTTAATTTAGAGTTCATGGAAATGTCAGCAGCTACAATACCTGGAGCATTAAAAGATGTTGCACTTGCTGCAATCAATTCTGGAATTGCTGTTGATGCTGGGTTCCAACCTGCAACAGATTCTATTGTCTTTGAAGAGGTAGATATCAACTCAGATAACCCATATATCAATATCATTGCTACAAATAGAAAAGATAAAGATCGTCCTGAATTTAAGAAAATACTAGATATTTACTACAGTGACAAAGTTAAAGAATTAATTATTAAAGACTCTAAAGGGGCTAGTATCCCTGTTTGGTAATCTTAACCTCGTGGTGTATATAACATCACGAGGTTTTATTTTATGTACTTTATATTGATAATTGTAAAATATTATATTAATCCTTTGAACTTTTCAATTTGACTTGATTTTAATCAATGTATGCGTTATCATAGATATAGCAACTTAGAAGTAGGTTGTTTATGCTCTAATATTACCTTTAATAACTTCGCTCCTTTCGGACAGACCACACCTGTCGACCTCTTCGAAGTAAGGTAATATAAGCACTATCTCTCTTCTGAAAAGGGCATCCATGCCCTTTTCTTTTTATCTTTTGGTATAATACACTTATGGAATTTACAAATAGACTCTTAAATTGGTATCATGAAAACAAACGAGTGCTTCCTTTTAGAAGCTCAAATGATCCTTATCACATCTGGATTAGTGAAATTATGGCGCAACAAACACAAATTGCAACTATGATTCCTTACTACGAAAGATGGATTTTAAAATATCCTACAATCAAAGATCTTGCAGAAGGTCAGATTGAGGATATTTTAAAGATGTGGGAAGGCTTGGGTTATTACAACAGGGCACGTAACTTACATAAAGGTGCACAATACGTGATGGATAACTTTGGTGGTGAATTACCCAAAGATAAAAAACTTCTTATGGAAATACCTGGAATTGGCGATTATACATCAAGTGCAATTGCAGCAATCGCATTTAATTTACCAGAAATTGCAGTGGATGGAAATGTTAAACGTGTTATGTCACGTTACTTAAACTATACAGAAAATGCGAATACACGACTGGCTCATAAAACATTCGAAGATTTCTTAAAGAATGAATTGATTAAAAGTGGTGCAAATCCTGCAGACTTTGTACAAGCATTAATGGAATTGGGTGCACTGGTTTATACACCATCTAACACTAACTGTGAAAACAGTCCCTTTAAAGAAATGTGCGCATGCTATAGAGGCGAAAATGTTGGCACTATTCCCTTTTTCCCTAAGGCTAAAAAAGTACCAGTCTATGATAAGACAGTACTCTATTATATTAATGAAGGATTTATTCTACTTTCAAAGGATGATGAGGATGGACTGATGAAAGATTTCTATCGCCTACCTCAAATTGATGGACACTCTGATAAAGAACCACTAACAACTCTTGTTCATAAATTTACACATCTTCACTGGAATATTCAAGTAGACATTCTTACTGACTTACCAGAAAATGAACATTGGTTTTTGTTTCCTATTAAGGAACTGGATACCATTTCAATGGTTACAGCACATCGTAAAATACTAAATAAACTAAAATACTAGTTAAAAATAAAAACTAGTATAAAACACAAGGATTTTACACAAAATTATATGATAGTTTGACAGAGATGTAACATTATCAATCTTATCTGTACGGGCAGTTGTTCCTTACTTCATCATCATTGAACATATTCAGGAGTAGTTATTTTAAAACATCTACTTTTGACTATCTTATTACTATAGTTTTATGTGTCGCATGCAACAATACGCATGCGATTTTTTCATCCCTAACGCTGCATACACATCCTCAAGATTTTTAAGTACGAAAAAGATTACCAGAAATAATAGGATTCACCATAAAAACTGTATTTAATGATTTAACCTGTAGGCTCTTGGTCTTTTATAACACTACTTAACATCAATTATTATTCGGCTATAGTAATCGATAAATATCTTAGTTACCATAAAATTTAATTATGAACTTTTTGGAGTGTAATCACTTTGTCTGTTATATCTTTTAAATCATCGTCATGAGTAACAGTAACGATTGTAACTAAGTTGCAAAGTAAACACTAGTAATATAGAAAATAGTATT
>JAAYGI010000067.1 GCA_012727815.1 Erysipelothrix sp. | reverse complement strand
TTTCAATGCCACAAGGTGGAAAAGTAGGTATATCGGCTATTCCTTTAATACTTGCAAGTTATCAACTTGGAGTACGTAAAGGTTTAGTAGTAATAGTGGCTTCACTATTTGCAAGATTTGCACTTATCAAACCGCCATACTTTGTATCAATGCTACAATTGTTTGTAGATTATTTTCTAGCTTATGGTGTATATGCACTATCAGGTTTAGTTAAAGATATGAAGTTGAATAAATTGAGTTTGCCAATAGGTGTCTTATTTACAAATTTATTGAGATACTTAGCACACTCAGTTGCTGGAATATTATTTTTCCCAAGTGGAGAAAATATGACAGCAATTATTATAGGGTCGTTGAGTTATAACTTGCCATATATGGCAGTAACTGCAGTGGTATGTTTCATAGTTGTCATGGAAGTAAAACCAAGACTGTTACGAAATAATTAATGAAAAGGGCATTTGCCCTTTTTTTATATCCTTATAGAACTTTTCTTGTCAGAAGAATTAAGTAAGATTATAGGTAAATTTTTAATAAAGGTAATCATATCTCAATATATGGTGTATAATAATACAAAAGGGGATGCCTATGCTGAAAAAACAAAGACAAGAATTAATAACAAACTATTTAAATGAACATCGATTTGCACGTGTTGCCGCACTTGCAAAAGCGGCGAACTCTACAGAAATAACAACACGAAGAGACATAAATGAACTACACGAGCTTGGTTTACTTAAAAAGGTTTATGGTGGAGCTCAAGCCCTAGATTTAATAACAGAAGATGTTAGTTTTACAAGTAGAATTGATGAGAACTTAAGTGTCAAAGAAGCGGTTGCTAAAAAAGCAAGTGAATATATTAAAGATGGGATGCGTGTATATTTAGATGCAGGTTCATCAACGCACTGTTTGATACCATTTCTAAAAGACTTTGATATTCAAGTATTTACACATGGTGTACACCATGTAAATGAACTTTCAAAATACGGTGTTAATACACATCTTATTGGTGGTGATTTAAAGTTAGATACCCTTGCAACAGTTGGTGCATCAACAATTATCTATCTTGAACAATTCAGATTTGATATTGCATTTATGGGAACCAACGCAATTGATATGCATCAAGGGTTTATGACACCTGATGTAACAGAGGCGATGGTAAAAAGACGTATTATAGAATTATCAGAAGAAACATATATATTGGCTGACTATAGTAAGTTTAATAGAGCATCCAATGTTGTTTTTGCTGGAAAAGATATCCCAATTATAACTAATAGAAAAGTTTCAAAAGATTATATTGATTTTGATATACGTGTTATTTAGCACGTATTTTCTTTTTATTTGATAATATTTGATTTAAATTGATAAACTTTGATAAATACCTCTTGAATTCGCTTACATGATTTGATAGGATATATTCATAGGAGGTACTTATGATATATATACTCTCGTTGAATCCATCGATAGATTATCATATGTTAGTTGAAGATTTTTCTTTTGGTAAAACAAATAGAAGTCTTGAAGAATCAATGTATGTAGGTGGAAAAGGAATTAATGTTGCATCAGTACTAAGTGAACTTGGAAGTGGATCCACATTATTAGGATTTGTAGGTGGTTTTACAGGAAAGCAAATTAATGAACATATTGCTAAAATAACCAATATTGACAATATGATGATTGAAACGGATGTTGCATCCCGTACCAATGTTAAATTAAAAGGAAAATTTGAAACTGAAATTAATGCTAAAGGTGAACTTATAAAACCTTTATATATAGATAAGATTGAAGCGCAACTTAACAATCTAAACAAAGGAGATGTTCTTGTTATAACAGGAAGTCTTGCTAATGGAATGGATCTTGATTGGTATACGCAGGTATCTAAAAAAATGTATGAAAAAGGTGTATATACGGTTGTAGATATTGCAAGTAAAGAACTATTAGATATATGTCAATATAGACCCCTACTTGTTAAACCCAATATAAACGAATTAGAAAGCTTCTTTGATGTAGAAATTAAGGATAGAGAAGATGTCCTAATATATGCTCATAAATTGATAGATAAAGGTGCACACAGTGTTCTGGTGTCAAGGGGTGGGGAAGGTTCCATTCTTGTAACAAGTGATCGAGATTATGAAACAAAAATCCCACAAGGAACAGTTATTAACACTGTAGGATCCGGAGATTCGATGGTAGCAGGTTTCATTTATAGTTACACACTGAATCGTGATATTAAAAAAGCATATAAAATGGCAGCTGCAGCAGGTAGTGCTACAGCTTATTCAAAACATTTAGGAAGTAAGAAACTCATATATGAGCTTTACGATAAGATCGTGATCGGAGAATAATATGGAATTAAAAGATGTGCTAAGAAAAGATTTAATGATACTAAACCTTCCAGAAGGTAATAAAACAGAGGTCATTGAAAAACTCGTGAATCAACTTGTAGCAAGTGGTACACTGGATGCTAAAAATAAAATATCATTTCTAAAGAAAGTACTCGACAGAGAAAAAGTGAGTTCAACAGGTGTAGGTGATGGAATTGCAATACCCCATGGTATGAGTGAGGATATCAGTGAAGCATCTGTAGTTTACGGATATAATGAAGAAGGAATTGATTTTGATAGTATGGATTCTAAACCAGCACATCATTTCTTCTTAATTGCAACTCCTAAGGGTGAGGGAACAGAGCATTTAGAAATACTTGCAGAGTTATCCACACAACTTATGAACCCAGGAGTTATTGTGAAATTAAATAATTCAAAGTCTCAAGATGACGTTATTGCTGCTTTTTATATTGAAGAGAAGGTTTTGGAAGTCAATGAAGATGGTTATGATCTGGTTGCTGTAACAGGGTGTGCAACAGGAATTGCACATACTTATATGGCGGCTGAAAAACTAACAACAGTAGCACATGAAAAAGGCTTAAGTATTAAAGTTGAGACAAATGGATCATCAGGAGTTGAGAATCCATTAACAAAAGAAGATATAGAAAATGCTAAAGGTGTTATCGTATCAGCTGATATTATGGTTGATATGGGAAGGTTTAACAATAAGCCGTTGGTAAAAACAGCAGTTGCTGAAGCAATTAAATCACCTGATAAACTTATAGATACAGTTTTAAGTAATGATGCCAAAATCTATAAAGCAAGTGCTGATGCCGCGAGTAGTGAATCTTCAGGTTCTAAGTCTGGTGTTTATCAACACTTAATGAGTGGTGTATCACACATGCTACCCTTTGTAATATCTGGTGGAATACTTATTGCATTTGCATTTATGTTAGACCAATTATTAGGAGTTCCAACAAGTGAGTTGGGTTCATTGGGAAGTTACAATAGTCAGGCTGCATTCTTTAATAATATAGGTGGCATTGCTTTTAGTTTCATGCTTCCAGTTCTTGCGGGTTATATTGCAATGAGTATTTCTGATAGACCGGGTCTTGTTGTAGGATTTGTTGCAGGTGGTCTTGCAAATGCAGGTGGAAGCGGGTTCTTAGGCGCGCTGCTGGGTGGTTTCATTGCTGGTTATACAATGAATCAAGTAAGAAAAATACTTGCGAGCTTGCCTGATACACTGGCAGGAATTAGAACAGTGTTACTCTATCCATTACTGGGAGTACTGATAGCAGGATCTATAGTTTCCTTAGTAAATATTCCAATGAGTAGCTTAAATCAAGCAACCAATACTTTCTTAAATAATTTAAGTGGAACAAATGCGGTTGTACTTGGATTAATTGTAGGTGGTATGATGGCAATAGATTTAGGTGGTCCAATTAATAAGGCAGCCTATGTCTTTGGAACAGGTACCCTTGCAGCAACAGTTGCAACAGGTGGAAGTAGTGTAATGGCGGCAGTTATGGCAGCAGGTATGACACCACCCTTAGCAATATTTATTGCTACAAGAATGTTCCCAAATAAATTTACAAAAACTCAAAGAGAAACAGGTATAACAAACTTTATACTTGGACTATCATTTATTACAGAAGGTGCAATCCCATTTGCATCTGCTGATCCAATGGTTATGATCCCAAGTTTTGTGGGTGGTAGTGCGCTAACATCAGCAATTATAATGGGACTTGGAATAAAAGTACTTGCACCTCATGGTGGAATATTTGTTATCATGTTGGTAAGCAGTCCATTATTATACTTACTAGCAATCGCACTTGGTTCTTTTGTAAGTGCAATGCTAATGGGTTTAATTAAAAAAGATATCTAAAATATAATTGATTATAATACAAAACCTCTTTATCAAGCTGATAAAGAGGTTTTTTAATTGGGATAGATAAAGATTTTAACATGTAGCTTATTCAATAATAAAATTAGTAACATCGTATCTTTTATCCAATTCAGTATTATTAATAATATGATCAGATAGTAAATATCCAATAATAGGACCACTGCTTAGTCCACTTGAACCAAGTCCTCCAACAATGTACATATTAGGATTAGAATCTAGATTACCAAAATATGGAAGATTCTTAGAGTTATGACTTCTTAGTCCAATACGGTAAGTATAATTGTGATGTGGTAGTTTCATGTACCTTTCAGCCTGAGATATAAGATTGTTTGCGATATTCACATCAAAGTCTGTGTGTTCATAATCATTTTCATGAGAAGCTCCAATAATAAGTTCATCCTCATTATATAAGAAGTCAATTTCCCCTTGCGGCATTAGGATGCCATAGTTGTTTTGTGGATGCTCAAATCTTAAGAGCATCCCTTTTTGTGCATAGGCATCAATTTTTATATCAATATCTTTTAAGATATCTTGATGTCTTGCTCCAGCACAAATAAATATTTTGTCATATTCGATATTGTTAATGCTTGTTCTAGAAGTGAGTGTAGCATGTGCTTCAATAAAGTTAACATTCTCTGTTTTTCTTTTAATACTTTCTAGGAATTTCAGACCATCTACAGAAAATGCTCCGGTAACTTCAATCGCTTTATTAAACTTAAAGTCTTGAGGTATTTTATCCGAGGACTCAATGCTGATAACTGACTCCATTAAAGGGTTTGTCTCTAGTCTTCCATTAGCAAGATTGAGTAATTTATCATGTAACTTATCGTGCATTATATAAGCACCTGTATCTCTTAGAAAACTCTTATCGTCTAAATCTTCAATCAGTTTACTGTAAAAGTTAGCCCCTGATTCAACAAGTTCATACCAAGCTTTATTTCGTCTTTGAGTAACCCAAGGACATACAATTCCTACTGCAGCTTTTGTACCTGAAAGGATATTATCATCATATACATCAATCGTGTAAGCATCATTTTTACTTAAATAATATGCAAGTGTTGATCCAACAATTCCATATCCAATTATTCCTATTTTCATATTATCACCATCTTTATTCTAGAGTTTAAGTATGTCATAGTCAAACAATATTAAGAAACGTATTACTGTAATGCCTTTACTTAGTGGTAAAAGATAAATATTGTCTTTATATCTATTATGTTAAATTTATTACAGTGGAGGTAGTGAGTTGAAAAAAAATATAGAAAGAATAATATTTGTGTTTTTAGGATCGTTTTTTATGGGGGCAGGAATCGCTTTAAGTGTTTCTACAGGATTTGGAAGTGACCCTTTAGCAATGTTTTGGCAAGGGATATCAAATGTATTTAATATAAGTATCGGACAATCAAACTTGTTAATGTCTATCGTATTGCTTTTTATTCCTCTTCTTATAAGTCAAAAAGAATTGGGAATTGGTACAATTGTTGCCCCTCTTGTTATTGGGCAAACTGTTGATTCTATACTGAGTTTGAATTTAAATTACCCCAATATGATTATCAGTATCATGGTGATGTTACTGGGACTTGCAATACTTGCTCTTGGTGCAGCTATTTATATATATGCGGATTTGGGTAAGTCTAGTTATGATGCAACCTTATGTATCATCAATGAAAAAACAGGTATTAGTGTAGGAAAGGTAAGAAGTTTGGGTGATTTGCTTTTATTTGTAGCATCGCTCACATTAAAAGTTAATGTAAACCTAGCACCTTTTGTTGCTATAATAGTTGTAGGTCCGTTTATTGATGTCTTTTTAAATATCATCAATAATATTTCAAGAAGGAGGTCGCAAGTGAATGTCTAAGATATCAAGACGCCAAAGTGACATTATCAGGAATCTAGCAAATACAACTGGTTACATTGGTGGGGTTGAACTTGCGTTTCGGCTAAATATAAGTGTACGTACTTTAAGAAATGAAATAACAACAATAAGAAAATTATATGGTGAAGATATTATTTTAACACTGATGGGTAAAGGTTATCAAATTGGTGAAGATTATAATATCAGTGAAATATTGAATTTAAGTGAAGAGCATCCCTTAAAAAGGCAACTGATAATTCTTAAAGATATCCTCTTTAATAAAGATGTAAATTTCTATGAACTTGCTGATACACATTTTATCAGTGAGTCGACATTAGAGAAAGATGTGCGTATTTAAATAATATTATTTCTGAGAAGTTTGATGAAGTTAAGATAGATAGAAAGAATAATGTACTCTATCTGGACGCTAATGAAAGTAAGAAAAGGGAAATAACCAGTTTTTTTCTAGCAAATGAAATTAAGAACTTTGATTTCGATTTCAATAACTATTTAGGATATTTTAAAAACTTTGATATAGTTTTATTGAAAAAAGATATTATGAAATTTTTAAAAGAAGAAGAGATACAAGTGCGTGATATTGCGCTTGTATCTTTGGTGCTTCATATAGGTATCATGATTGATAGAGTATTTGAATCTGATTCCAAAGCGCTGTTAACATCTTCAAATATAGATTTAGATGAAGAGATTGAAATTAAGAAATTACGTCAAGTTATTGAAAATTTCATAGGAAGAGATCTTCCCGATGCAGAAATAGATTATTTAGGATCAATATTTACAAGTAAGATAACAGTACAAACATCAGAGGATGATGAAATCAATAATGATATATTGACTTTTATAGATGAAATTTTAGCGGATATATATTCGTATTACCAAGTTGATTTTTGTAGAGACGAAGCTTTAAAACGGTCTTTATATTTTCACTTTATATCTCTTATTCAAAGAGCAAAAGAAAGAAGATTTTTAAACAATCTAATGATTGAAGAAATTAAGGAAAACTTCCCACTTATTTATGACATCAGTGTTCATATCTCGTATTTAATATTAAAGAAGTTAGATATTGTACTTCATGAAGATGAAATTGGCTACATCAGTTTACATCTTATGATAGCAGCAGAAAAACTGGGGTAGAATCAAAATGCCAGATTCAGTTCCGGCATCACTAACAGAAACATTTGCATCACTTGTTCCAAGTGTGCTAATCATGGCTTTATTTATAGAAATATTTGCAGTGTTCAATGCATTTGATACAACATTGCCAGAGTTTATATTTATATTCTTAGCACCAACTCTAAAAGCAGCAGATAGTTTATTCTTTACAATTATTATGACACTATTCATCCATGTATTTTGGTTCTTCGGAATCCATGATGCTGTATTTGGTGGAATATTAGGACACATCCGTGATGGTAACTTATCACTGAATGCTGCAGCAAGTCTTGCAGGTGAAACATTACCAGCAATCTTTACAACACCTTTCTATGTTTACTTTGTTATTATTGGTGGTGCAGGATCAGTGCTTGCTTTAGCAATCTTACTTGTAAGATCTAAATCTAAGCAATTGAAAAATGTCGGAAGTATCGGGTTATTACCAAGTTTCTTTGGGATATCAGAACCTATTATATTTGGTGTTCCGATTATGTTAAATCCAGTAATCTTTATTCCATTCATATTTACTTCAGTAGCAAATGGTACCATTGCATTTCTACTAATGAAGTTTGGTTTTGTTGGTAAGAGTTTCGCTATGTTCTCATGGAGCATGCCATCTATCTTTGGTGCATTCTTATCTACTTTGGATATAAGAGCAATGCTACTGATTGTGGGATTAATACTTCTTGATATGTTAATGTATTACCCATTCTTCAAAGCATATGAAAAACAGCTGTTAAAGGAAGAAAATCAATAATTTGTGATACTAGATACTTATGCAAACACTCCAATGGAGTGTTTGTTCCTTTGGAGGTAGAAATGAAAAATATAATATTTATAGATGTGGATGGAACACTTACCACACAAAAAGGTGATGTGCCAAACTCAGCCAAAGAAGCAATCTCTAAAACACAAAGAAAAGGGAGCCTTGTGTTTTTATGTACAGGTCGCTCTATGGCAGAGATTACTCCTGAACTTATGGCGATGAACTTTGATGGTATTATTGCAGCAGGTGGTGCATATATTCAAAAAGGTGAGACGGTTTTAAAACATAAAACAATGAGTACTCAAGATGTTGAGTGGATTATGAACTATCTAGATAACAGAAAAGTTGGGTATTATTTAGAAAGTAATGAAGGACTTTACCCTAATGAATACTGTATCGATAAGATCTTGAAGTCAGTAGAACGTCTTATAACTCATAAACCAGAGTTATTTCTAGATCAAGATAAACCTGAA
>JAAYGI010000066.1 GCA_012727815.1 Erysipelothrix sp. | reverse complement strand
ATATAAGGCCCGTTGGAGAAGCGGTCAACTCACCAGCCTTTCACGCTGGCATTCACGGGTTCGAATCCCGTACGGGTCACCAATATAAAATACTAAACTGATTGTATTAATTACAATCATTATTACAAAAGCTAACTCGGCAGTATCTGTCGAGTTTTTTTATAGGCAAACCCAATTAACGGTGAACTTTAGAAATGGTATTGTATTTTTGAGACGCCCTGCGGGCAGAAACTAAACCAATGTGTATACTTACATGTTGATTTTTTCTTTTGGAATATCGAATACATACAACTACTATAGTTGTAGTGTTACAGATGTATTAAGAGATATAGGAATCATCTTATGATTAATAAAATAAAGAATAAAAAGTATGATAAACTATATGAAGAGGTGGTTTCATGACACAAGGACTTTTATATCAGAATATAGCGAATAGTATTAAACAAGATATCTTAAGTGGTAAGTATCCTGTAGGATCATATTTACTAACAGAGGTACAACTTGAGAAGTTGTATAACGTAAGTAAAGTTACCATTAGACAAGCTGTGCAGATTTTAGCAGATGAGGGCTATGTTGTTAAGAAAAGTGGTAAAGGGACACGTATTGTAAGTAATAGACTTTTAAATAAATTATCTAAGGCTGTATCTTATTCTACAATATTAGAAAAAGATCATACATTAGAAAAAGAACTTGTTATGTTTGAGACAGTTCATTTAGATAAGGGAGATGCTGCATATGAATCACTTGGTTCAATTGCACATAGACTGACTCGTATCTATAATTTAGATGGGGTTCCATTTATATACTTTGAACATTACTTCCCACATGCTTCTATCAACGAAGATAAGGCGCTACAAGAGATCAAAGAGAACTCTATATACAAATGGCTATCCATACATGGTTATGAGGTTGCAGGCTTCTCTGATAGCTTTGATGTTATTGAAGCGAAAGAGGAAGTTAAGAAAATACTGAATCTAAAAGATTCTCACATACTATTAAGAACAAGAAAGTCTTATGATGCATCAGGTAATGTTGTTGAACTATCTTATGGTCATTATAATTCCAAAGTGAAACCCTACATTGTTGAATATGAAATATAAGCACTTCGGTGCTTTTTTCCTTGAAAGGCTTTACATCATAACATTATAATGTTATATTAAATGTGACAGGAGGGTTTTTATGGAAAAACTTATGAATTTTTTAGAAGTAAAGATGATGCCTACAGCTACTAAGATTAGTGGTCAAAGACACATGCAAGCAATCCGTTCAGGAATTGTTGCTACTTTACCTCTTACAATCGTTGGCTCGTTTTTTACGATACTATTAAATATACCGATAGAATCAATTGCAGCAGTAATTGAACCATATCGTGCAATGCTGGATATACCATTTAGGTATACAGTAGGAATCATGTCATTGTATAGTGCATTTACTATTGGACACCATTTAGCTGAAGGTTATAAACTGGATGCAAGATCAGCAGGACTATTATCTGTACTATCGTTTCTGATAAGTACTGTAGTTCCAGTACGTGTTACTGAAAATATTGATGGAGTAGTAAATGCAGGACGTTATATTAACATTGCGAATCTAGGATCTGCATCATTATTTGCAGCAATTGTAGCATCTATTGTTACAGTAGAAATCTTTAGATTCATGAAAGAAAAAAATATTACAATTAAGATGCCAGATGGTGTACCACCTGAGGTAGCAAACTCATTTATTGCACTCTTACCAACAGCAGCAGTAATCTTCTTATTTGTAATTGTTAGATATGTATTCAACTTTGATATTAACAGTTTCCTATCAACACTGTTATTACCATTAAAAGGACTACTAACAGGTAACAGTTTATTTGGTGGATTATTAACAGTATTCCTCATTACTATATTCTGGGTTATGGGTATCCATGGTCCTGCAGTAATGGGTCCTGTTATTAGACCATTCTGGGATATGTCAATTGCTGAAAACATTGAAGCTTATACAGCAGGTGTAGCAGCATCAGATATGCCAAATATATTCACTGAACAATTTATTCAATGGTATGTGTGGATTGGTGGAGCAGGGGCAACACTTGCACTTGTATTCTTATTCCTTTTCTCTAAATCACAGTATTTAAAGAAACTAGGAAGATTATCACTATTACCAGGACTCTTTAATATTAATGAACCAATTATATTTGGAGCACCCATTGTTATGAACCCAATCTTGGCGATTCCATTTATCGTTGCACCATTAGTAACAACAACAATTGCTTATACAGCATTTAAATTAAACATCATCCCATTAATGGTAGCGAGATTACCATTTACAGTAATTGCTCCCTTTGCAGCATGGATGAGTTCAGATTGGTCAGTAATGGCGGGAGTACTTGTAGTGTTTAACTTCATAGTATCACTTGCAATTTACTATCCATTCTTTAAAGTATTTGAAAGACAACAAATTGCTACAGAAGATGCAGCAATTAAAGAGGGAGGGGCATAAGCCTCTTTTTCTTTAATTATTTAAATCATAATATGTAGGTAGAAAGTTAATAAAAGACTAGTAAGAAATAGAAAGAAGAAAGATATGAAAAGAAGAATTGGAATCTCACTGTATCCAAATCACAGTGATCTAAAAAAAGATTTAGAATATATAGATAAGGTTGCAACTTTAGGGTATGAACGTGTCTTTATGAGTATGCTAGAGTTGGGAGATGATTATGAGGAAATCTTAGATAAGTTCAAAACTACAATTATGGCATGTCGTAATAAAGGTCTTGAAGTTATGTTAGATGTAGCTCCTGATATCTTTGCCAAGTTAGGTGTGGATTTTGATGACTTAAGTCTATTTGCCAAGCTTGGTGCACATGGTTTAAGACTTGATGCAGGCTCTAATGGACAAAAGGAAGCTATGATATCATTTAATCAAGATGGTCTTATCATCGAGCTTAATATGAGTAATGATGTTGCTTATTTAGATAATATACTTACTTATAAAGCTAATAAACCATTTCTTTATGGATGCCATAATTTTTATCCACAAAATGATACAGGACTGGACTATGATTTCTTTATTAAATGTTCAGAAAGATTTAAAAAAGAAGGTATTAAAACTGCAGCATTTGTTTCATCCCTTGTAGGAGATGTAGGACCATGGAGTGTGAACGATGGTCTACCAACACTTGAAATGCACCGTAAGATGCCACTTTATATTCAAGCTAAGCATTTATTTGCAACAGGTTTAATTGATGATGTTATAATTGGTAATGCATATGCAAGTGATGAGGAATTAGAAGCACTTGCAAATATCAATCGATACCAATTAGAATTTGAAGTTGAGATTAATTCTAATAATAATGAAGTAGAAAATGAAATCATGTTTAAAGAGCAACATTTCAGAAGAGGGGATGTTACTGCAAATATGATTCGATCAACTGAAGTTAGAAAGAAATATATAAATGTAGATAATAAAGAACATGACCACTTAGAAACATTATCTAAAGGTGATATCGTTATTGGTAACAATGGTTTTGGAAAATATAAAAATGAACTACAAGTAGTATTAAAACCACATACTAATGATCTAAAGAATAAAGTAGGGCGTGTTATTGCGGAAGAAGTATTTCTATTGGATTATGTTGATGCTTGGACTAAGTTCAAGTTAACAAGGGGATAAGATGGATCTATTAATAAAAAACGCAAAAACAATCGATAATCAAAAAATTGATATCGCTATAAAAAATGGAAAGATAGTAAATATATCTTCAAATATTGAAGATAGTTTTGAACATGTATATAGATGTTCTAATGATGAATTTATATCTGCAGGATGGATTGATGCCCATGTTCACTGTTTTGAGGATATGGACCTCTATAGAGATACACCTGATAGAATAGGTGTAGAAACTGGTGTTACAAGTCTTATTGATGCAGGATCATCAGGAGCACATAATGTTTCAAACCTTTATGAAGGTACTAAGAGTGCTAAAACAAATGTCTATGCACTTTTAAACATCTCTAGTGATGGAATAGTTTCTCAAGATGAACTTAGTGACTTAAGTATGATTGAATTTGATCAAATTGAAGCTGTTGTTAAGGAGTATCCTGAATTTATTGTAGGACTTAAAGCGCGCATGTCACAAAGTGTTGTTGGAGATAATGGTATTCTACCTTTAGAATATGCCAAAATAATCCAAAAGAAACTGACTGATATTAATCTGATGGTTCATATTGGAAGTGCACCTCCTAAATTAGAGGATATTATTTCAAGACTTGATAAAGGGGATATTATTACACACTGTTTCAATGGTAAAGAGAATAATATACTGGATGAAAAAGGTATGATAAAAGATTATGTCTTAGATGCCAAACAAAGAGGTATTATATTTGATGTAGGACATGGTAGTGCAAGTTTTTCTTTTGATGTTGCTAAGAAAGCATTTGATCAAAACTTTCTATCAGATATGATATCAACAGATATCTATGAAAGAAATAGAAAACAGGGTCCTGTCTATGATATGGCAACAACCCTAGAAAAAATGTTATATACAGGATATCCACTTGAAACACTTATCCATCAAATAACAGAAGTTCCAGCAAAAATCTTCAATTTAAAAAATAAAGGAAAGATAGCTGTAGATTATGATGCAGACTTAACACTTTTCAAAATAAAAGATAATGATAGGAAACAACTAATTGATTCTAATGGTACAATGAAAGTAGCAAATAAAAGATTAATCCCTACTGCAGCAATTGTTAGGGGTCAAGTCTTTAGAATAGGAGATTTTAATGGACAACAAGATTAGAAGTGTTATTAATGCAAGTGGTAAAATGTCAATACTGGGTACATCAACCGTATCAGATGCCGTAGCAAGTGGTATGGTTTTTGGAGCACAGCATTTCTTTGTAATGGAAGAGTATCTATTACAACTAGAAAACTATATTGCAAAGACCTTGAATTATGATGCTGCAAAAATAGTAGCATCAGCGGCATCAGGTATTGTAACAACAACAGCTGCTGTAATTGGTAGAGATGATAGATCTTACACGTTAAATCCATTCTCTCATAAAACTAAAAGAAGAGAAATCATCATTCCTAAAGGACACAATGTAAACTTTGGAGCACCGATTGAAACCATGATTGAAATGGCAGGGGGAATTGTTGTTGAAGCAGGCTATGCCAATGAATGCACAAAAGATCAAATTATCGCAAAGATAAATGAAAATACAGCGGGTATTCTTTATATTAAGAGTCACCATACTGTTCAAAAGAATATGCTAGAAATAGAAGATGCAGTTGCACTTGCAAAAGAACATGGTATTCCATTAATTGTGGATGCAGCAGCTGAGGAAGATTTTGAAATGTATAATACTAAAGATATTGATTTACTCATCTTTAGTGGTTCTAAAGCATTAGAGGGACCCAGTTCAGGTATTCTTGTTGGAAAAGAAACAATGATTAAATGGACTAAGCATGTTGATAAGGGGATTGGACGTGCTATGAAGGTTACTAAAGAGATGGCATCAGGATTACTTGTTGCACTGGATGCAAGACATGAAGAAAAACAAGTAATTGATATAGAACCATATTTAAGTCATCTTAAAGATACAGTTGAAGCCTTTATAACAAAAGATCCAGCAGGCCGTGAAATCTACCGTCTTGCAATTAAAACAAGTCCTGACAAAGCACGAAGCTTAATTCAAAATCTAGAAGAAGGTAACCCAGCAATCTACACGCGTAATTACCAAAGTAATCAAGGGATTGTTGAATTTGATACAAGAGCACTAACACCCAAAGACATTGAATATATAATTCATAGAATTAAGGAGAATTTCCATGAGTAAAACAATTAATTTTTATAAAGATAGAGTTGCATTAAATTTCTTAGCAGGATCATATGAAAATGGTAAAGAAAGTTTAGATGCATGTGATGGGTTTGGT
>JAAYGI010000065.1 GCA_012727815.1 Erysipelothrix sp. | reverse complement strand
GATACATACTTATCCGTATCAGAAGCATTAACACATGCAGGACATGTACATGATTCTAAAGTAGAACTTGTGTGGATAAATTCAGAAGATATTACTGAAGAAAACACAGAACGTGTACTTAAAGATTTAGATGGTATTATCGCACCAAGTGGTTTTGGAGAGCGTGGTACAAAAGGTAAGATTCTTGCTGCTAAATATGCAAGAGAGAACAATGTTCCATACTTTGGTATCGGAATGGGAATGCAGACAGCAATCATTGAATTTGCAAGAAATGTTCTTAACTTAGAAAATGCACATTCAACAGAGTTTGACGCGGATACAAAGTATCCAGTTGTGGTTGGTTTAGATCAACACGCAAACTCTGATTTCTTAGGTGGAACCTTAAGATTAGGTAACTATGAATGTGTGCTTGAAGAAGGTTCTTTAATCAAAAAACTATATGCAGAAGCATCTGTTTTAGAAAGACACCGTCACCGTTACGAATTCAATAACAAATATAGAGAATTATTTGAAGAAAATGGTTTTGTATTTAGTGCTAATACTCCTGATAATGAGGTAGTGGAAGCAGTAGAGTTAAGTACACATCCTTTCTATATTGGCACACAATATCAACCTGAATTTAAATCAAGACCTAACAGACCACATCCTTTATTTAAAGGTTTTATACATGCGGCTTTGATTTTTTCCAAAGATAAGGTAGAATAGTAGAGTAGAAACTAATAAGGAGGAATATTCTATGGCTTTAGTATCAGCAAAACAAATTTTAATTGACGCGCGCGCAGGACATTATGCGGTTGGTGCATTCAACATTAACAACCTTGAGTGGACACGTGCTATTTTAGAAACAGCACAAGAAACAAATTCACCAGTATTACTTGGTGTATCAGAAGGTGCAGTTAAGTACATGGGTGGATTCAAAACAGTATCCGCTATGGTAAGTGCACTTGTAACAGACTTAAACATTACAGTACCTGTTGCACTACACTTAGACCACGGTAGCTATGATGGTTCAATCAAAGCAATCGAAGCTGGATTTACTTCAGTTATGTTTGACGGTTCACACTACGATTTCGAAGAGAACTTAGCAAAAACAAAAGAAGTAGTTAAATATGCTCACGAACGTGGCATTTCAGTTGAAGCAGAAGTTGGTTCAATTGGTGGAGAAGAAGATGGTATCATCGGTACAGGTGAACTAGCAGATCCACAAGAATGTAAAGTAATTGCAGAAACAGGAATTGACTTCCTAGCTGCAGGTATCGGTAACATTCACGGAAAATACCCAGCAAACTGGAAAGGCTTAGACTTTGATGTTCTATCAGCTATCCAAGATGTTACAGGTGGTATTCCACTAGTACTACACGGTGGTACAGGAATTGATGAAGTACAAATCAAAAAAGCAATTGACTTAGGTGTTGCAAAAATTAACGTTAACACTGAATTACAATTACTTTTCGCAGCAGCAACAAGAGAATACATTGAAGCTGACAAAGATTTATCAGGAAAAGGATTTGACCCACGTCAACTTCTAGGACCTGGAACAGCAGCTATTAAAGCTGGCGTTAAAGAAAAAATCGAATTATTCGGAAGCGCAAACAAAGCTTAATATGACTTAAACCACTGTTTGATAAAACAGTGGTTTTTATTTGAGGTGTAGAAAAGAGAATTATGCATACATTATTAGAAACAATAACAAGTGTTAGAGAACTTGGAATAATCAAAGTAGAAAAGACATTCATTGCAAAAACTATTCTTAGTATGATTGCAGGAGCCGCAATTGCTTTTGGTTATATAACTTATTTTATTATTACAGATGCTATTGGTGGTGGCATGGGCCTTTTAGTAGGTGCATCATTATTCCCAATAGGTCTTATGATTGTATTAATGGCTGGTGGTGAGCTATTAACAGGAAACATGTTTGTTGTAGGTACATCTTGGTTACATAAAGATGTTTCTACAAAAGACTTAATACTAAACTGGGTACATATTACTTTAGGTAACTTTGTAGGCGCAGTTTTAGTTGCTTATGTATTTGTCTTATATTTAGGAACAGTAGATCCAGAAATGCCACTACTGATTGCAACAGGATTTGGAAAAGTAAATACAAGTCCAATGAAAATGATTGTATCAGGTATTGGATGTAATATATTTGTAGGACTATCCGTGTGGATGTATATAGGATCTAAAGATGGATTCTTAAAGTTCATGAGCATTTGGTTTCCGATTGCTGTGTTTATTATTTTAGGATTTCAACACGTTGTTGCAAATATGTTTTTACTTGTAATATTAGTGTCACAAAATTTGATAACACTAACACAATATTTATCAAATCTGTCATTTGTATTTATCGGTAATGCAATAGGCGGAGTATTATTTGTAGGTTTATTATATGCATTGGTAGCCGACAGTTTAAAATCCTAGATACTTCTGTCATTTTTAGGTATAATGGACTTGTTTAGAAGGAGTGAATTTATGAGAGAAGTCATTAAAATAGAAGGTGGCCATAGACTAAGTGGTACAGTTAAAATTAGTAGTGCTAAAAATGCTACTGTTGCACTGATACCAGCAGCAATACTTGCAGAGAAAAGTGTTGTTGATATTTATGGAGTTCCTAACATCGCAGATGTTGAATCCTTATCCATCTTATTAAAAGAATTGGGAGTCGATGTTACTTTTGATAACAACGACCATTATAAAATTGATACCAAAAACATGAAAAATATTACTTTAGAACATGATGCTGTTACAAAGCTTCGTGCTTCTTATTACTTTATGGGTGCCTTATTAGGTAAATATAAATATGTTAAAATGCAAATGCCAGGTGGATGTTACTTAGGTCCTAGACCTATTGATTTACACTTGAAAGGTTTTGAAGCATTAGGAGCAACTGTTGATTATAAACAAGGTTTCTATGAAATACATGCTGAAGAACTTGTAGGTGCTAAGATATTCTTAGACTTTGCATCTGTAGGAGCAACAATGAACATTGTTTTAGCTGCTGTACTTGCAAAGGGTAAAACAACAATTGAAAATGCTGCTAAAGAGCCAGAGATCATTGACCTTGCAACATTCCTAAATAACATGGGAGCAAGTGTTAAAGGTGCTGGAACAAGTGTAATTACAATTGAAGGTGTTGAATCCTTAACAGGATCAGTTCATGAAATTATTCCAGATAGAATTGAAGCAGGAACATATATCATTATGGCTGCTGCAATGGGTGATGAAGTTCGTGTTGAAAATATCATTCCACTTCACTTAGAAGCATTAACTTCTAAGTTAATTGAAATGGGTGTTGATATTGAAACAGGAACTGACTATGCTATTATCAAAAATAATGGTGGACTGAAACCAATCGATATTCAAACACTTCCTTATCCAGGATTTGCTACAGACTTACAACAACCCCTAACAGCGCTTTTAACACAAGCTGCTGGACAATCTACAGTACGTGAAACAATCTACTTTGAAAGATTCAAACACGCACATGAACTAGAGAAAATGGGTGCTAAGATACAAGTAACAACACCACAAGCTGCAATTAATGGTCCAACAGATCTATTTGGAACAAAGGTTGAAGCAACTGATTTAAGATGCGGTGCAGCACTTGTTGTTGCAGGTTTAATGGCTTCAGGAACAACTGAAATCCATGAAATATACCATATTGATAGAGGCTATGATAATTTAGTTGAAAAACTAACGGATTTAGGCGCTAAAATATGGAGAGAAGAAATATAATTCTATAGTTAACAAAGATTGTGAAGAAACGAACATATTTTACAAAGTAACTGTAAAAGCATGTGAATTAATCACAATCTTTCTTTATCCCTTAATGTAAGCGATTACCCCTTGTTCATGGTGGTCATAATACTTTTTTATGTATGTTAATATGTATTTGTCAAAGGAGATGGATAATATGACTAATCAATGGAAAGGTTTCAATAAGGGATCTTGGCAAGATGAAATTAATGTTAGAGACTTCATTCAAACTAACTTTACAGAGTATACAGGGGATGACAGTTTCTTAGAAGGTATCAGTGAAAACACTGAAATTCTATGGAATAGAAGTTTAGAATTATTAAAAGAAGAACTTAAAGTTCGTGTTCTTGATATTGAAATGGATGCAATATCAGGGGTTAATAACTTTAAACCAGGATATATTGTTGAAGAAAATGAAGACATTGTAGGATTACAAACAGATGCTCCTTTAAAACGTATCATTAATCCTTATGGTGGAATTCGTTTAGTAGAGTCAATCTTAAAAATTTATAATCGTGAGATGGACCCAAAAACAAATGAGTTTTTCCACAAATATACTAAAACACATAATCAAGGTGTATTTGATGCATATACACCAGAAATCAGACGTGCACGTACTACTGGATTAATCACAGGTTTACCTGATGCTTACGGTAGAGGACGTATTATCGGTGATTACCGTCGTGTTGCTTTATATGGTGTTGATCGTTTAATCAAAGAAAAACAATCAGATCTATTAGCAATTACTACAATTAATGCAGATACAATTCAATTAAGAGAAGAAGTAAACGAGCAAATTCGCTCACTTCAAGAAATGGTTGCAATGGCAAATGGATATGGTTTAGATATATCACAGCCTGCAGCAAACGCACAAGAAGCAATCCAATGGACATACTTTGCTTACTTAGCAGCAGTTAAAGAAAATAATGGTGCAGCGATGTCACTAGGACGTACTTCATCATTTATCGATATTTATATTGAAAGAGATTTAAAAGCAGGACTTATTGATGAGAAGACAGCACAATCATATGTTGATCAATTCATTATGAAGTTACGTCTTGTACGTCACTTAAGAACACCTGAATATGATGATTTATTTGCTGGAGACCCAACATGGGTTACAGAATCAATCGCAGGAATTGGTAAAGATGGTCGTTCACTTGTAACGAAATCATCATTTAGATACCTACATACATTAACAAACTTAGGACCAGCACCAGAGCCAAACATGACAATCCTTTGGTCAGATGATCTACCAATCGGATTCAAACGTTATGCAGCTAAAATGTCAATTGAGACAGGCGCAATCCAATATGAAAATGATGATATCATGAGACCAGAATTTGGTGATGACTACGGTATCGCATGTTGTGTATCCGCAATGGAAATTGGTAAACAAATGCAATATTTTGGTGCACGTGCTAACTTAGCGAAAGCATTACTATATTCTATTAACGGTGGAATTGACGAAGTTAAAGGTATCAAAGTACTTGAAGGTTATGATGTAATGACTGATGAAGTATTAGACTACGATAAAGTAATGGTATCATTTGACAAAGTTCTTAAAGAACTAGCATCAAACTATGTTGACGCAATGAACATTATTCACTTCATGCATGACAAATATGCATACGAAAAGAGCCAAATGGCACTACACGATACAAATGTTGAAAGATTAATGGCATTTGGTATCGCAGGATTATCCGTAACAGCAGACTCACTAGCAGCAATTAAATATGCTAAAGTACGTCCTGTTAGAAACGAAGAAGGTATTGCTGTTGATTTCGAAATTGAAGGAGAATACCCACAATTTGGAAATGACGATGACAGAGTAGATGATATCGCTGTTGATTTAACAGAAAGATTCTCACGTTACCTAAAATCAAATCCAATTATTAGAGATGCAAAACATACATTATCAATCCTGACAATTACTTCAAATGTTGTTTATGGTAATGCTACTGGATCAACTCCAGATGGCCGTGTCAAAGGTGAAGCATTTGCTCCGGGTGCAAACCCAATGCATGGTAGAGATAAATCAGGTGCACTTGCATCACTTAACTCTGTAGCTAAAATCCCTTATGCTGATGTTTGTGAGGACGGAGTATCAAATACATTCAGTATTGTACCTCAAGTTCTTGGAAAATCAGAAGATGAAAGAATTGATAACTTAGTAGGTGTTATGGATGGTTACTTTAACCAAAAAGCACACCACTTAAACGTTAACGTACTTGATAGAGCAAAACTAGAAGATGCAATGGCTAATCCAGAAAACTACCCACAATTGACAATTCGTGTATCAGGATATGCTGTTAACTTCGTGCGACTATCAGAAGCGCAACAACGTGAAGTAATCAGTAGAACATTCCATGAGACTATCTAATAGAGAACAAATAGGATATGTAAGAAAATTAGAAACAATGGGTATGGTGGATGGACCGGGTATTAGAACGATTGCCTTTCTATCCGGTTGTCCACTCCGTTGTTTATTCTGTCATAATCCTGATATGTGGGAACACACTCAAGAGGATGAAACAACAGTTGAAGCACTTGTGAATAAACTAAAAAGATATAAACCTTACTACAAAGACACAGGTGGCGTAACCTTTTGTGGTGGAGAACCCTTAAACCAACCCAAATTTCTATATGAAGCGATGAAAGCTTGTAAAGAAGAGGGAATCAATACGGTTTTAGATACTTCAGGTTTTGGAAATGTTAAATCATTTGATGATATATTGTCGGTAACAGATCTTATTCTATATGATATAAAAGGTCTTATGGATGATAAATATCGCAAGATGACAGGTGTTCCTATTAAAGTAACACAAACATTTTTAGAAAAAGCCCAAGCACATGAAATACCAATCTGGATAAGAATTGTTATTATCCCAGGAATCAATGATTCATATACTTATATGGATGAACTTGCAGCATATATTGCACCATTGAATAATATTGAACGCGTAGAAATTTTACCGTATCATACAATGGGTGTAAATAAATACAAAACAATTGGTAAAGAGTATCCCCTTGAAGGTGTTGATGCAATGAACCAAGAAGTTGCTAAAGAAATGCAAGATTACCTTACAAGTAAAATTGAAACAATAAGATCATAAATAAAAGACAGAATTTCTTTTCTAAGTATAGAACTTAGTATAAGAGATTCTGTCTTTTTCATACCACGGCCTTTTGATACTATCGATCAGATATTCACCTTTTATTTTAATTGAAAAAAGGTTATACTAAATACTATGACAAGAAAAAAGATAAAAAAGAAATCCAAGAATGATGTTGAACGTTTTATAAAACGTAATATAAAGAATAAACCGCTGCAGGCTGTACTTGTACTTGCATTAGGAGCTGGTTTTTTCTTATATAATGAAGTTTACTTAAATTCTATATCGAGTTCTGTATTGGTAGATAACCAATATCAGAAACTTGCTTGTGTGGATGGTGATACATTCAAGCTAGATAATGAATCTATGAGAATGCTTGCTATAGATACACCTGAAAGTGTTAAACCAAACCATCCGGTAGAACCTTTTGGAAAAGAGGCAAGTAAGTTCACGTGTGAACTATTAGAAAATGCGACGACTGTTGATTTAAAACAAGATACAGGCAATGAAGTTGACCAATACGGTCGAAAACTGGTGTGGGTATTAGTTGATGGTGTTCTACTACAAGAGTTAATCCTTGAAGAAGGCTTGGGGGAGATTAAGTATGTTCAACAGAAAACTGTGGACAAAAAATACTTAACATCTTTAAAAAAAGCGCAAGAGAATGCTAAATCTCAAAAGAAAGGGATTTGGAGCAAATAATAAGAACGACTTTTTATATATCAATATAAAAGGTCGTTTTTCTATATTAGCATGCTAATATGTCGCATATAGACGGGTTGGTTATGGTATAATAGACTAGCATAAGTCAGGAGGAACGCTTGTGAAACCAGATAAAAATTATTATATAACAACTGCAATCGCTTATACATCTGCAATACCACATATTGGTAATGTTTATGAGATCGTATTAACCGATAGTATTGCAAGATTTAAAAGAGCACAAGGGTATAATGTTCACTTCCAAACAGGAACAGATGAACATGGACAAAAAATTGAAGATGCTGCAAAAGCATTAAACAGAGATCCTAAGGATTACGTTGATGAAATCGCAGGAAGTATACGTCGTATATTTGATGAAATGAATATAAGTTATGACTACTTTATACGTACAACAGATGACTACCATGTCAAACAAGTACAAAAAGTATTTAAAAAACTATTAGATCAAAAAGATTTATATAAAGGTGTTTATTCAGGATGGTACTGTAAGAGTTGTGAAGCTTATTATTCAGATTCTCAACAAGAGGATGGTATATGTCCTGTATGTGGTGCAAAACTTGTTAGACAAGAGGAAGAATGTTATTTCTTTAATCTTGCAAAATATCAAGATAGACTTGTTAAACATATAAATGACCACCCACAGTTTATTCAACCAGAATCTAGAAAAAATGAAATGTTACAAAACTTCCTAAGAGAACCGCTATATGATTTAGCAGTATCTAGAACAAGTTTTGACTGGGGTATCCCAGTAGATTTTGATCCAGAACATGTTGTTTATGTTTGGATTGATGCTTTAATTAACTATATTACAGGATTGGGTTATGATGTTGATGGTAACAATGGACCGTTGTTTGCAGAGTTTTGGCCAGCAGATGTTCATGTAATTGGAAAAGACATCTTACGATTCCACACAATCTACTGGCCAATATTATTAATGGCTTTAGATATTGAACTACCTGAACAAATATTTGGTCACCCATGGCTACTTGTAGGCGAAGGTAAAATGAGTAAGTCTAAAGGGAATGTTATCTATACGGATGATCTTACAAAAGTATTTGGTGTTGATGCATTGAGATACATCATGTTACATGAAATGCCATTTGAAAGAGATGGGACAATTACCCATGAACTTATGATTGAACGTATTAATACAGACCTAGCAAATATTACAGGTAACTTAGTTAACCGTACCATAGCAATGACAAATAAATACTTTGATGGATCACTTAGCACTAATACAGTGAGTGAAGAGATTGATGAAGAGCTTGTAACAATGGCTTCAAACCTTGTTACAAAGGCAAGTGATTCAATGGATAAACTACATGTTCAAGAAGCGATAAGCCATGTCGTAACACTCTTTAGACGTGCTAACAAGTATATCGATGAGTGTGAGCCTTGGAACTTAGCTAAGGATGAATCAAAGCATGATAGACTTCAAACAGTATTATATAACCTATTAGAAAGTATTCGTATTGGAGCAGTTGTTTTAGAATCATTTATTCCTGAAACATCAGCGAAAATACTTGCGCAATTAAAGACAGAGCATACAAGTTTTGACAGTGCTAAAACTTTTGGTTTGTTTGAACTTAACAATAAGATAACAGATAAAGCTGAAATTATTTTCCAAAGATTAGATATGGAAGAAACCATGGCTAAGTTTGAAAAAGAAGAACCAGAACCACTTGTTAAAGAAGAAGACCTTATCTCTATTGATGATTTTTCAAAAGTAGATATGAGAACTGGTGTAATTCTTAGTGGAGAAAAACATCCAAAAGCAGATAAACTTTATGTATTAAAGGTTGATGTTGATGGAAGAGAACTTCAAATTGTAAGTGGTCTTGTAGATTACTTTAAGTTAGAAGAATTAATTAATAAAAAAGTTGTAGTTGTTGTTAATTTAAAACCTGCAGTCCTAAGAGGTGTTACTTCTCATGGAATGATTCTTGCTGCCAAAGATGGTAAGAAGATGGATTTAGTATCAGCAGATACAGTAAAGAGTGGAACAAAAATTAGTTAAAAAAATGCACTTTATCAAATTTTGATAAAGTGCATTTTTATTAGGGTTTAAAGTCTGGTGATAAAGGAATTAGTAATGTATCATCAATAATTAATCTGTAGTCTCTTAATTGACCGATGTGTGAACCTTGCGTGTAGTTATCGATCTTACTTTTATCTGTGGATATTGAATCAGCTGCTACACCATAATATGAATAACCAATTAGTCCATAATAAGTTTCCATTGCATCGTTTTGCATGGTATCTATTTGAAGGTTGCTTGTCTCGTTTAATTGTTTAGATTTATCAAGAGAATCTAGATATCGAACTGTATTAACAAAGCGATCATCAATAGTAAGTATTAACTCAGGAATACTGTTTTGCTCAAGGTAACGTTTCTCTTTATTGAAGTTAACACCATTGGTCTCATTTTTAAATGAGAAAACATCGACTGAGTATTTAATGATATATTTGAGTTTGCTTTCTTTATAGATGTAGGATTCATTTCCCATTGATTTTATATCTTCAAGATAAGCACTCATGATATTCTCGCGAATAATTTCAGTATCTTCTTCAAGGTGAAAGTTACCCATCGTATTGTCAAAAAGATTAAAACTTTCTAACTTAACATCTGTATTAAAGATTGGATTTGTAACCGCGATATAGTCTTTTTTAGTAATCATACTAGTAAAATCAAGGATGACTTCTTTAGGAAGATTAAAACTCTTTTTGATTCTATCTCCATTTTTAAGAACATATGTGAAGCTGAAATTTTGCCAGTTGATACTCTCTTCACCAGGTAGGCGTTTACCATAATTACTAGCTTCAATCATTTCATTTTCATTGATGCCCCACTTTTGACTTTTTAGAAGAGCATTAATCCCTTTGTGTGTAAGTAATACTGTTTCTATAGTTTCAGGATCTCTAAGTTTTGCAAGAGCATTGTACTCTGTGTAGATCGATTCATTAACAGAAAATATTGGATGCAATGAATTCATATGATTTGGAACCACTTCGATATATTCGATATTTTTTAAGTCGGGAGTTCTATAAGAAAATCCAAATCCACCTGTTACGATTGTTGTAGTAGAAATAAAAATCGTTAGTATCATAATGACAATAAAGTGTTTACTTGATTTGAGTAAGTTTTTACTTGAACGGTATCTAAATAGATCTAAAATAACATACACAACAAATACAATAAGTGTAGGCAGTACAAAGGTTTCTAGTTTAAAGAAATCTTTAAGTCCAAAATTACGTCCATATCCTGTGTTCATGATGTTCAATATAATGAAGAATATAGGAATGAAGACAACGGTCATGACCGGGAAGAATTTATCATTAACAAAAGGCTCCTCAGATTTTTCTGATTTACGATTGTTATACAAACGGCGAATAACAGTTGTTACTAAAAATGTAACCAATACCCAGTAAAGGGTTGTTTGAATCATTTCCATGTTGAGCTTATCTTTTATAAAAGAGACAAGTGCAAACAGTGGAGAAAGGAATTTCATATTTTCCCAGCTTAATTGACTGATACCAAATAGGTAAACTCTTAGAAACTCATTGAATGCTGAGTAAGCAAGAAATGGTAATCCAACAAAGATTCCTGTGTATATTAAGGAGTCAGATATTGTACCTGTATTCATAATTACAAATAAAGGTAAGTTATGTACTGCATATAATAGGATAATATAAACAAAGTATTTTATTATATCTGATGATATAACTGTATATCCAAAGAAGTACTTAATAGTATAACTTAAGAAAAAATTGAGTGTAAATGAAATCAATACCAGTAAGAAGGAAGATAACTTAAGGGTTAAGAATAGATCCTCTCTTTTAATTGGAAGTGAGTGATATACATCCACTGACTTTTTAGTAGTTAGATAGGAGAATAAAATGAAAGGTGTTAAAAGTACTAATATTATCGCTACAATAATGATTCCATAAGGTGGGAAGTTTGCAGGTAATAAGAATGAATCAAAATCATGTAAATTATCTGCTACATATCTTCCAGTAATAAGAACAGGCAAGGAAGATACGATGAATAGTATAACTGAATATATGACAAGGTAAGTCTTGTTTCGTTTAAGTTCATACTTTAATAAATTGAAGTTTATTCTTGAACTAAATAGTTTTTTCATGTTTGCTACGCTCCACTTCATAGATGAATATCTCCTCTAATGAGACATTAGAATGTTGAATAATCATCGGATTGAGTTTATTTAATTGCTCATCTAGTGCTTCTTTATTTCCTTTTAATACAATTGTAAAGATGCGTTCCTTACCTTGTACATTTAAAGGATTTAAAGGTTTGAATTTATCCATATCAAATTCTTTTTCGAAAACAACTTGATATTTATGATATATGTTGTCTGAATCAATGGTTGCATAATCAAGTTGTAGTACATTGTTGTTGATTAGGGCAATATTATCACAGATATCTTCAAGTTCTCTAAGGTTGTGAGAAGAGATGATAATAATAGCATTATTATCTGATATGATTTGTGATATGTACTGTCTTAATTTAAAACGCATGATTGGGTCTAAACCATCAAAAGCTTCATCAAGTAGTAGAATATCTGGTTTACATGCTAATGCAAGAATCAGAACTACTTGTCGTTTCATACCTTTTGAAAATGAATTAATTTTTACTTTTTCATTTAGATTAAAATCATTCAATAATTCTAGGTATAAGTCATTATCAAAGTTAGGATAGAATAATTGATAAAATTGTTTCATATCTTTGATTGTTGATTGGTTGAAGAAATAAGGTTCATCACCCAAGAAGAATATTTTCTTCTTAGCATTTGGATTGTCAAAGACATCCATGCCATCAATTTCTACAAGACCTGCATCAGGTTCAATAACACCGGATAATAATCGTAATAATGTTGATTTTCCAGAACCATTTGCTCCTACAAGTCCATAGCATGTACCTTGTTTTAAATCCCAGTTAATATCTTGTAGTACAAGTTTTTCTCCGTAACTCTTTTTTACGTTGCTAAAAGTTATCATAGTATATCCTTTCTTATATGTTCTATTATAAGTTCTTTGTTCTCTCCAAGTTTAATTAATCTTTGAACGATTAGATCAAGATCTTTATATATGGGGTCAATTAGATTGTTGAGTGTTTTTTCTTTACTTGATACAAAATGTCCCTTTCCAGGAATAGAAAAGGTCATGCCTATCTTTTCACTTTCGGAATAAGCCTTTGTAACAGTAGTTGGGTTTATACCCAAATCTCTTGCAAGTGTGCGTACAGATGGCAGTTTATCATCTGCTTTAAATATATCTAAAGCGATATATTTACCAATCTCTAAAACGATTTGTTCAAAGATAGGTGTATTACTGCTGGCATTGATATGAAACATAAAAACCTCCTATACTGTATCATCTACAACCATACAGTATCATTTGTTGAAATAGATGTCAATTTTTTTGCAAAGAAGAAGAGAACTTTAAAGAAATATGTTAAACTCTTTAGTGGAGGCGATGAATATGTTTGACGTTATTATAGTAGGCGGTGGCCATGCGGGTGTGGAAGCAGCAATAGCAGCAGCACGCATGAACCAAAAGACCGCTTTATTTACATTAAATATTGATCGTATAGCATCGATGCCTTGTAATCCATCAATTGGTGGACCAGCAAAAGGTATTGTTGTTAGAGAGATCGAGGCACTTGGAGGCGTAATGGGAAAGATTGCAGATAAGACTGCACTTCAATTCCGTATACTAAACTCATCTAAAGGACCTGGAGTACGTAGTTTAAGAGTTCAATCTGATAAACTAGAATACTCTAAGGCAATGAGAGATGCTGTTTTAAACGAACCTGGTGTTGAGATTGTCCAAAAAATGGTTAAGGAAATTGTCGTTGAGAATAATAAATGTATCGGAATAAGAACAGTTGAGGGTGAATTCATCGCGTCAAAGTCGACTGTAATTACTTCAGGTACATATATGAGTTCTAAGATACTTGTATCATCATCAGTAACCGAATCTGGTCCTGATGGAGACCCAACTACCAACACATTATCACAATCACTAAGAGATGCTGGACTTAAGACTATGCGCTTAAAAACAGGTACTCCTGCCCGTATTTATACTGAATCAATTGATTTTAGTAAAACAACAATACAGCCAGGTGATGAAGATCCATATTACTTCTCTAATACAACAAGTAAAAAAGATGTTATTCAAGATCAGTATCCATGTTATTTAACATATACGAATGAGGAAACTCATAGAATTATTGAAATGAATATTGATAAATCTAGTATTTATACTGGAGTTATTGAAGGTGTTGGTGCGCGTTATTGCCCATCAATCGAAGATAAGATTGTAAGATTTGCGGATAAGAAGAGACACCAAGTCTTTTTAGAGCCGGAATCTGAACATTTAAATACAACATATGCACAAGGCTTATCATCTTCTTTACCAGAAGATGTTCAAGATAGAATGATACGAACAGTACCAGGTCTTGAAAACTGTGAAATACAACAATATGGGTATGCTATAGAATATGATGCAATTGATCCAATTCAACTACATCCTAATCTTGAGGTAATGGCTGTAGAAAACCTATTTACTGCAGGTCAAATCAACGGGACATCAGGCTATGAAGAAGCTGCTGGACAAGGTATTATGGCAGGCATTAATGCATCATTAAAAAATGAAGGTAAAGATCCTTTTGTTCTTGGAAGAGAAGAAGCATACATTGGTGTTATGATTGATGACCTTGTTACAAAAGGAACTCAAGAGCCATATAGACTCTTAACTTCACGTGCAGAATATAGATTATTACTAAGACATGACAACGCATATAGAAGACTCTCTCATTATGGGCATGATTTAGGCTTACTTTCTTCAAATGATTATGAGATAATAAGTAGTGACATAGATACGATAGATAATTTCGTTGAATCACTTAAAACAGTAAAAGTTCCTCATAATCCAGATACAAAAGCATATTTTGCATCTAAAAACTCACCTTTTGAAGCACATGACCTAACAATATATGATGCTGTTAAAAGACCTGGTATTCTTCTTGATGAAATTATTAAACTTTTAGATCTAGATTTAGATCCAAGTCTAATATTCCAAGCAGAAGTTGATATCAAGTATGAAGGTTATATTAAAAAAGCAGTTAAAGAAGCTGAAAGACTCCAAGCAATGGATAAAATCAAACTTCCTAAAGATATCGATTATGACACGATTCAAAACTTATCTATTGAAGGTAAACAAAAACTTAATTTGATTCGTCCATTAACAATTGGACAAGCATCAAGAATGTCAGGGGTAAACCCAGCAGACATTTCAGTTTTAGCAATGAATTTAAGATCTAATACGATCTAAGGAGAGAAGTATATGAGAATAGGTGTTATAGGTACAGGAAGTATTGTTACATGGTTTATGAAATCAGCATTACTTGCAAAAGATGTTTCATTTACTGCTGTGTATTCAAGAAAACAAGAAACAGGTGCAAAGTTTGCATCAGAAAATAATATTGAGAAGGTATACACTAATTTACAAGAAATGATGAATGACAAAGAGATTGATGCTATATATGTAGCATCTCCAAATAGTCTTCATTATGACCATGCAAAACTTGCACTGGAAAATAACAAACATGTTCTTGTAGAAAAACCATTCACTGGAAATGTTAAGAAAGCTGAAGCTTTAATTAAACTCGCACAAGATAAAGAATTAATACTGATGGAAGCTATCTGTAATGTTCATTTACCACATATGGAATATATTCAAAAAAGAATTCCTGAACTGGGAAATCTTAAAGTAGTACAAGCTAACTTTAGCCAGTATTCAAGCCGATATAATGCATTACGTGATGGTACTGTAATGAATGTATTTGACCCTAAAATGTCAGGTGGTGCACTGGCTGATATTAATATTTATAACCTACACTTTACAGTGTTTTTATTTGGTGAACCAAAGTCTGTTAAATACTATGCAAACCAATATAAAAATGGTGTTGATACATCAGGTGTCCTAATCTTAGATTATGGTCATTTTGTAGCATCTCTTGTAGGTGCAAAAGACAGTTTCTCTTATAATCTTGCACAAATTCAAGGAGAGAATGGTTATATATTAATCCCATCAAATACATCATCACTTGAAAGTGTTGTATTTGAAACTCATGACACTAGAAAAGATGTTGTACAACAAGATAAACCACAACTTTACTATCAAGTTGAAACATTTAAATCATTAATTGAAAATAAAGATTTTGAGAAAAGAGATGCGCTACTAGCACACTCATTGGCAGTTGTTAAAATTGCTGTTGAAGCAAGATCACAAATAGGATTGGACTATAAATACTAATGAAGAAAGAAGTTTTTTATGAAACATTAGAGTCTTTGGGTTTACCCGTAGACTCTTTAATGATGGAGCGATTTGAAACATACAAAAAGCATATACAAAAAGTTAATCAGGTTTTAAATTTAACTGCAATTGATGATGACGAAGGAATCTATTTAAAACATTTCTACGATTCTCTTTTAATCAATTCCAAACTAGAATCAGGAATGCATCTGTGTGATGTAGGAAGTGGAGCTGGTTTTCCTGGAATGGTTATTGCAATCGCAAGACAAGATATTGAAGTTGTATTGATTGAACCTACAACCAAAAGAACAAAGTTCTTAGAAGAAGTGGCAGAACTTTGTAACTTAGAAAATGTTACTGTAGTGAATAAACGTGCCGAAGAAGCAATCGAAGAATATCGTGCTTTTTTTGATGTCGTTACAGCACGTGCAGTGGCGTATTTAGATATTTTGAGTGAACTATGCATTCCTTTTGTTAAAGTAGGTGGAACCTTTATAGCAATGAAAGGTTCAAAAGGCATGGAAGAGTTAGAAGTATCTAAAAAAGCACTTAAAATACTGGGTGCTGAAGTAAGTTCTGTTGATGAAATGTATCATGAATCATTAGGAGAACGAATTAACATAAATATCATCAAAATTTCTAAGACTCCCTCAAAATATCCACGTAACTATGGTAGAATAAAGAAGACACCTTTGTCGGGGAGGAAAAATGACTGAACATCGTATAATATCTGTTGAAAATATTGAAGTAAACCCTTATCAACCTAGAAAAAGCTTTGATGAAGATAAACTTTTTGAACTTTCTCAATCAATTAGCGAAAATGGTTTAATACAACCTATAGTTGTAAGAGAAGTTGGAAATGAAAACTATGAGATTATTGCTGGAGAAAGAAGATTTAGAGCTATGCAACTTATAGGGAAAACTGAAGTCCCTTGTATAGTTACAAGTGCAAGTGATCAGGCAAGTGCATCTTTAGCACTTATTGAAAATATTCAAAGAGAAAACTTAAATGCAGTTGAAGAAGCTTTTGCTTATAAACAGATTCTAAAACATGAAAAAATAACACAAACACAATTAGCACAAAAGATGGGTAAATCCCAATCAAGTGTGGCTAATAAAATAAGATTGTTAGACTTACCTGATAAAGTTCTAGCAACACTTGCAAATGGAGAAATTACTGAACGTCATGCACGCGCACTTATTGGTGTTGAAGCATACGATCAAGTATTAGATAAAATAATTAACGAGAAATTAAATGTTAAACAAACTGAAGCACTCATTAATAAACCTAAAAGAAAAAAGAAACCATCAATTAGAGGGTTCTCAAATAATATTAGAATCGGTTTAAATACTATTAAACAATCTGTTGAGATGGTAAGAAAAGCGGGGATAGAGG
>JAAYGI010000064.1 GCA_012727815.1 Erysipelothrix sp. | reverse complement strand
CTAGTTACTTCATTCGTTCGACTTGCATGTATTAGGCACGCCGCCAGCGTTCATCCTGAGCCAGGATCAAACTCTCCATATGACTCATTTTAAAAACTCTGACGAGTTGTTAATATTTATTTATTTTAATTTTGAAATTGACGTTTCTTGTTCAGTTTTCAAAGACCATTTGTACCAGAACTCCATTTGAGCCGGTTCATTAATAATACCAAGTATCACGGGTTATGTCAACCCTTTTTCACAATTGTTTTTAAAACTTTTTAATGAGGGATTCTTGCCACTGCGGGTAATCCCTTAGCGACTCTTAGTATATCATAGCCATTTTGATAATGCCACCCAAATCACTCTTTTCTTAAATTTCTTTTTTTTATATAACTTATGTGATACACATTTAAAAAATATTCCCTTATATATAATATAGAAAAGTGTCTACATTATTTTGAAACTATATTTGTTTCTTTTTAATAAGAATTCATTCAAAATCTTTCTATTATTTTTATTTAAAGTTTACTGCGCTTTCAAGAAATTTTCTTTTCTATAGTATATAAGGTTTTTAATTGTATAATTCACATCATTAAAAAGACAAAAAATTCAAAAACATTTATTTAAAATCATTTTTCTTTAATATCTAACATTATATTTACAGCTTCAGTTTTTTTTAAAAGAAAGATTAGCAGTATAAAAATTGATATAAAGTACTATTACAAACTACAAATATATAAAAACATAAGAAAAGGTACAGCGTCGCTGTACCTGAAGGAGAAGAATTTTTATTATACCGTCTCAACGAAGAAATCATTATGCTCCATAAATAATGAAATCAAATCATCTCTTGTGAGTTGTTTTTTATCCGTACCTTTTGCATCAAATATGATCTTACCATCATGGAACATGATGATACGTGTACCATAATCTAATGCATGTTGAAGGTTATGAGTTACCATCATCGTGGTAATCCTTCTACTTTCAACCATTTTCTTTGTTAACTTCATGATTATCTCACTACTTTTTGGATCCAAAGCCGCTGTATGTTCATCTAACAACAACACTTTTGGTTCATTCATAAGTGCCATCAACAAGGACAAGGCTTGTCTTTGTCCACCAGATAATTGACCCACTTTTGCATGTAATTTATCTTCAAGACCCAAATCAAGTTCCGATAATAACTCTTTAAAATGTTCAACTTGATCGAATCTTACACCTTTTTTAAAATTCATAAGTTTACCTTTATCAAATGCCAAAGATAAATTTTCTAGTATCGTCAAAGAAGGTGATGTCCCAGATACCGGATCTTGATACACTCGAGATATTTCCTTGAATCTTTCATGTGTCTTTTTCTTAGCTAAACTTCCATCTTCGAAGTAAATATTTCCTATATCTGGAGCAATTTGTCCACATAAGAGATTAAATAATGTAGATTTTCCACTACCATTTGATCCTATAATCGTTACAAATTCACCATCATTTACTTCTAAATTCAACTGATTATATAGGTTAAATTCAGCATCAGTATTTACATTAAAAGTTTTACTTATATTATCAAATCTAAGCATTGTTCGCTCCTTTCTTATCTATAAAATTAAGAGATATAGAAGCATTATTTAATACAATGGCAACTATAAATATGATTACAGTTATTAACTTCATATGTTGCGGATCTAGACCGAATCTTATTGCAAGTGCTACTATCAAACGATAGACTATTGAACCAACAATAGCTTGGGTCGTTAATTTAGCTTTAGTATTACCTAATAGAAGCATTCCAAGCATAACTGATGATAGACCAATTACTATCATACCTACACCTAGAGATACATCATAGTATCGGCCAACCGATGCTGCGATTCCACCACTAAGCGCTACTAATCCATTTGAAAGTGCAAGACCGATAATTTTAACCTTACCTACATCATGCCCCAATACTGTAACAAGTCCTTCATTATCTCCAGTTACCTTAAGTAAGTAACCCATCTTAGTCGCCAAGACCCAATCCACTACCCACTTAATTACCATTACAATAATTAGCAGTAAAATCAATCTGTAGTATTTAACAATAATATCTGGGGCATTGATACTTTCTAACCAAGCTGTATCAAAGAGTGTCTTCTCTTTTAATAAAGGTAGATTACTTCGCCCACCTGCAATCATTAAGTTTATCGAGTAGAGCCCTGTCATAACAAGTATCCCACTTAACAAACTACTTATTCTCAATTTAACATGCAACAGTCCGGTCATTGCTCCGGCAAGAAGACCTGCAGCTAAAGAAGCCGCAAGTCCAAGCCATGCTGATCCACCGTTTATAATAACAACTGCACTTACAACCGCACCTAAAGGATAAGACCCATCAACACTGAGATCTGATATCCCAATTACACGATATGTCAATAATACTCCTATGGAAAGTACGCCATATAGGGCACCTTGTTCTATTACGTTTATCAGAAATTTAATCATATTATTTTAATGTCGCCCTTTCTAAAACTGATTTAGGAAGTTCTATTCCTAAATTCTTAGCAACTGACTCACTTACAAGTAGTTCCGTTTTTCCACCAATTACTACAGCTATATCTGCTGGGTTTTTACCTTCAAACAGAATATCATGTGTTTGTTGTGCTGCTGATTCACCTAGTAATAAGTAACTGATTGAATCTGACGCTAATATACCGTGTTCGAATTGACCCGCTTCAGCCATAAATACTGGCTTGTTTGCTTCATTTGCAATTCCAACGACTTGTGATGTTGCTGATGCAATTGTGTTGTCTGTAATAATGTACAGTGTGTCTACATTTGCAATTAGACTTTCTGTCGCCAGAGCGATATCTGCTGAACTACTTACACCTTGTGTTAGAAGTTCTAGGTCGTGTTTTCCAATTAACTCTTCAATTTGTTTGATTTGGTGTAAACTGTTATCTTCACCTGTATTGTATAACACACCTACCTTTTTAGCATTTGGTAATATTTCTTTTATTAATCCAAGTTGTTTATCAACAGGTACCATATCTGATACACCTGTAACATTTCCACCTGGTTTATTATTTGACTCAACGAGTCCTGCACTTTCAGCATCCGTTACAGCATTGAACACTACTGGAATATCTGTTCCATCAGTTGCAGACATTGCTGCTTGTGCAGCAGGTGTTGCGATTGCGTAGATAAGGTCAACCTTATCATTTACAAATTGATCAACAATCATATTCGCATTAGATGCATCATCATTGGCATTTTTCACAATAAGTTCAACCTTATCTTCAACTCCCAATTCCTTCAGGCCTGTTTTTAAACCTTCAAGTGTATCATTTAACGCTGGGTGATCTACCCATAGAATAACACCAATCTTTTTAATCGTATTATTATCCCCTTTTTTTGCAGTACATCCCACTAACAGTAAGAGTACCAGTAATAAACTAATCATTGCTTTCTTCATAATAATTCTCCTTCTTCTTGTATAAAATAAAAAAGCTACGGGAAATCCACATAGCTCTTAAAGGAAAATATTGATGTCTTTAGGGAAGCTTGTAGATTTAACCATGTCTAAACAGTCAATATCCACAAGGAACATTAACTTATTTATCGATAGTAAAAGTAGTAAAAACTTCCCGCTAGGGTTAAAGATATTAGTTGCTGTTTCATAGTATCCCAACCTTTCCTCTATACTGTAGCACCACAAAAATGAAAAATCAACACATATGTTACAAAGTTTATGAAAAAGTTTTCATTGGAGATTCATACTTTATACATTACACTGATACTTACAGGCTTTTCACCACTTTTGACTATCAAATATATTATTCAAATAAATATTGCTTCAAAGGCTCTGGTACCTCTAATTCAAACATATCTGCTATTTCCCGGGAAATTTGTGGGTATGTTTTATTGGCAACTTCTATATCTATATCTTTTGGACTCTCTTTATCTAGCAAAATTCTTTTTACAATAACACCTACCTGTTTACCAATATCTTTATAACTAATTGAATTGGATGCTAATACCCCATATTCTAATTGTCCATCTTCAGAAGCGTATGATGGAATTCCAGCCCTTTTTGCTTCTTCAACTATAACGCCTGTATTTCCAACAATCAAACCATCTGTAATGAGATAGAATGCATCTACTTGCTCTGCAAGCGATGTTGCACTGATGCTAAGGTCACTTACCTCCATTGCACCCTTTACAACAACCTCATAGCCTCTTTGCGCCCCGACTGCCTGAATACGTTCTGTTTGATATATTCCGTTTGGATCACCTGTCTTAAACAGCACACCAATCGATTTAACATTGGGTGTAAGTTCTTCAATTAAATCAAACTGCGCCTCTAATGGTGCAGCATCTGATACCCCTGTTACAAAGTCTAGTCCCATAACACCTGCAGATTTCGGATCACTTACTGCTGCAAAGACAACTGGGATCTCGCCATTACTTACTGCAGCTGCACTCTGTGCTGCTTGGGTTGTGATCGCAACAATTAGATCCACCTTATCATCAACAAATTGTGTAGCAATTGTTTGAACATTGGCACTTTCACCTTGAGCACTTTTTATGATTACATCTATATCTAAACCTTCAAGTTCTAATTCTAACCCCGCCTCAACATCATTTAATGATGCAAAATCACCAAATTGAATAACACCTACACGAAGTCTTGATGACCCCTTTGTAGTACACCCAACTAAAATAAATAAAACTATAAATAACATTTTGATTTTCTGCATATGATTGCCCTCCTATAAAATCAAAAAAAGAGCCCGTTATGTAACGGGCTCTTTCATGTAAAGAATTTGATATGACCTGCAACAACCGAAAAAGGTTATCGCGATGGCGTATAACCTACTATTTAATTCGACTGTTGCTCCAAGTTGTTGTTTTTATCATAATCAATTCTCCTTGTGGATATTATAGCACGGCATGAAAACCTTTGCAAGTGAAATGTAAAACAATGTAAAAGGTCGGTTTCCGACCTTAGTACTTATCGCTTATTACGTACCAGAATATCTTCTGGAATTGTGATGTTTAATTTTTCTGCTACATCTACATTAATATATAGAACAGTTTCTGTTACAGTCTTAACTGCTACGTCTGCTGGTTTTTTACCATCAACTAATATTTCTTTAACAACTTGACCACCTAAACGACCTAAGTTTTTATAGTCGATTGAATCAGTTGCTAAGATACCTAGATCAATTTGTCCATCTTCTGCTGCAAACACTGGAATATTTGCTGTATTTGCAAGTGAGACAACTTGTGATGTCGCATTTACAATCATGTTATCTGTAATGTTGTAGATAGCATCTACCTTAGCTAACAGTTGTGTTGTTGCATCTTCAATTTCTGTAGCACTTGAGACACCTTGTTTAATAATTGTTAAACCAAGTTTCTCTGCTTCTTTTGTTGCAATCTCAATTTGTACACGTGAGTTATCTTCACCCGTGTTATACAAGATACCTACGTTTTTTGCTTCTGGTAACATATCTTTAATTAATTTTAGTTGAATATCAATAGGTGCTACGTCTGAAACACCCGTTGCATGATTACCAGGTTTATCCATTGCATCTGCAAGACCAGCATCTACTGGATCTGTTACTGCATTAAACACTACTGGAATTTTGTCTTGTTCAGCTGCTGCATAAACTGCTTGTGCAGCAGGTGTTGCAATCGCATAGATTAAATCCACACCATCATCTACTAATTTTTGAGCCATCATTGTTGTATTATTAGCATCCCCTTGAGCATTTAATAATTCAACTGTATAACCATCTTCGCCAATTAATTCATTTAACTCTTCAATCAGACCATCATATGTTGCTTGAAGTGATGGGTGGTCTACTAATTGTAAGACTCCAATCTTATAAACCTTTTCAGGATTGGATTCACCTTTTGATGTACACCCAACCAATACTAACAATACCAATAACACACTTAATAATTTCTTCATCTTCTAATCCTCCTGTGAATGAAATCAAATTTAAAATAAAAAAAGCTGCATCACGTGCAGCTGTTGTAGAATTTTTAACTAAGCCACACGATTCATTAACCAACACAAAATAGTTAATATCCTCGAGGGGCATTAACTATTTTATGTAAAGAAAAAGAAAAAGCTTAGTTGCTTATAGATTTTAGTTCTTTTCATATCAAATCCTACCTTTCATGATGTAACTATAACAAAGATGTAAAATGAATGCAAGACTTTTACTGTAAATTTATGAAACAACTATGAAAGTGTTTCAATTACTTGTATTTATGATATGATAATTCCAGTACTAGGAGGTATATACATGTACAATTGGTCATTAAAAGAATTATATAATGACTTTGACGAAGTATTCGTTAAAGATTTAGAAAGTTTAAATACAGATTTAGATACACTTGCTGAGCTTGCAAACAAGCTAAGCGATGCAAAATCATTAGAAAATTGGATTACGTTCAATCAAAAATTATCTGGAAAAGCAGTTAATATAGGCGCATTCATTACATTTAGAATTTCAACAAATTCAAATGATGAACTTGCTAATAAATATATGGGACAATACTACAACACATTATCAAAGGCAGCACGTCCTGAAGCACAGTTTACTAAATGGGTAAAAAGTATTGAGGATTCACTGGCGACTTGGCTAGATGCAAGTCCACTTATTAAAGAACACCAATATATGTTAGAACAAACAATTCTTACTGCTAAACACACATTGAGTGAAGATGCAGAAGAAATACTAAGCAAGATGTCTATTAATGGATCAAGTCTTTGGTCACAACTACAATCACAACTTACATCTAATACCACAATTGAATATGAGGGTAAACCACATACTCTGACACAACTTCGTAACCTCGCTTACGATAGTGATACTAAGGTTAGAAAAGCAGCATACGAAAAAGAACTTGAACTCTATAAGTTAATGGACGACTCTGTTGCATTCGCGTTAAATGGAATCAAAGGTGAAGTTATTCAGACTAATAAGTTACGTAACTACTCTAATCCATTAGAAGAGACTTTAATTGACTCAAGACTTTCAAAAGAAACTCTAGATGCTTTAATTGAAGCGATAGAAATCAACTTACCTACATTTAGAAAATACCTACATGCAAAGGCTAAGAACTTAGGTTACACTAATGGACTTCCTTTCTATGACTTATTCGCACCTTATGAACTAGAAGAATCTAAAGAGTACTCTGTTGAAGACTCTCACAAAATGATCGTTGATAACTTCAAAGCATTCTCTGACGACCTTGCTAACATGGCTGATAGAGCATATAAAGAAGATTGGATTGACTTCTTACCTAAAGATGGAAAACGTGGCGGTGCATACTGCTATAACCTACCTCATATTAAACAAAGCCGTATCTTTACAAACTACGGTAAAACCTTATCCGACATTATAACAATGGCACACGAGTTGGGTCATGCTTACCATGGTATGATGCTTGAAGATAACTCTTTACTTAACACAGACTATTCAATGCCTGTTGCTGAAACAGCATCAACATTCTGTGAGAACATTATCTTTAACGCTTCAATGGAATCCGCAACAGATGAAGAAAAGATAATGCTTATTGAATCTTCATTACAAGATTTAACACAAATCACTGTTGATATACTATCAAGATACAAATTTGAAACAGAAGTATTTGAAAGAAGACAAAACGAATTTTTAAATTCGGATACACTACAAGATATTATGCTAACAGCACAAAAAGAAACTTATGGTGACGGTTTAGACTCTGAATACCTACACCCATATATGTGGCTAAACAAAGGTCACTACTATAGTGCAGGTAGAAACTTTTACAACTTCCCTTACGCATTTGGTGGATTATTCGCATTGGGACTTTATGACCAATTCGAAAAAGAAGGCGAAAGCTTTGTTGAGAAATATCGTCAACTTCTTAAACTTACTGCAACAGCATCATGTGAAGATGTTGCACTGAGTGCAGGAATCGATACAACTACTGTTGCTTTCTGGCAACAAAGTATCGATCAAATCGCAAAAAGAATCGATTTATACATTGAACTTACAAGTAAATAATTAACATACATTAAACACTACCTAAATAGGTAGTGTTTTTTCAAGAAAACTCATATCCTTTGCTACTTTGAGAGATGTTTCTTATAATTAATAAACGAGGTGAATTTATGAAGGGAATTATTGCTGATTTTACAAAGATTAAAGAATTAAGTAGTATTGCAGGAGTTGGAGACTATATATTAAGAACCATACCACAGGACACAATGGTACTTCAGATCTTTCAACATCCTAAAAAGAGTATAAATATGGGTCTTGATGATACAAGAGCTCCTTTTTTCCATGAAGGGATACAACACTACCTAGATAATGGTTATACTGTCAGCACACGAAACTCGGGTGGACGTAGTGTTGCAAATGACATGGGAGTCTTAAACTTCTCATTAATATTGAAAAACAATCTTGGTTCAACAGAGAACTACATGATGTTTTACAACTTCTTAAAGGATGCACTTGCTCCTCTTAACTTAGACTTCTACGTTGGTGAGGTCAATAGTGCATATTGTCCAGGTGCTTTTGATATTAGCATTAATGGAAAGAAGGTTGCAGGAACTGCACAACGCAGGATTGGTGACAATGTCCTTGTTGGATGTTATCTAAGTGTTAATGGAGACCAAAATAAAAGAAGCCAGATTATATCTGACTTCTATAAGATTACTAAAGATGTTATTCAAGTTGATCCTAAAAAATTAACAACACTTCAGGATGAAATGCAGCAAGATCTGGATGTAGATTATGTTAAGACATTAATCTTCGACCATTTCAAATCAATTACAACAGAACATGCAAATTTTGATTTGAATGCTGTTGATAAGAATATGGTTGAAAGTGCTAAAGAACGCGCCATAGCACAAGATAAAAAATATTTAAAAATATAGACTAAACAAATTCTATGGATCCAGTTTCTGGGTCCATTTTTTTAATTCTTGCAAGTGAGACAACTGGGTAGTTTTCTTTTTCAAGATGCTTCATACCATCTTGGAAATCCTTACTTACAACAATTCCTGTTTTAACAAGTGTCGCATTTGCCTTTTCGCAAAGTACTGATACGTTCTTTACAACAGATCCACTTGCTAAAAAGTCATCAATCAAGATACATTTCTTCCCTTGAATAAACTGCTCTTGTACTGTTAAATAATAGTCTTGTTTTTTAGTATATGAGTAGCATGCTTGTTGCAGTACACCTTGTTTTTCTTCAAAGTCTTTTTTAATGATTACAAGTGGTTTATCACTTGCTAGACTTGCAAATACACTGGGTGCAATACCGGATGCTTCAACTGTAATATAAACATCAAAATCATCATCTTTAAAAGCATCTGCAAACTCCTCGCCCACAGCCTTCATTAATTGAACATCTACTTGCATGTTTAAAAAATTTGAAACATCTAGTATAGATTCTGATTTTACTTGACCAATCTCTTTAATCTTATCTTGTAATAACTTCATAGTAATACTCCTTTTATAATGTAAATATGTAAGCGATGGATATAATTGTAATCACATGCATCATAACTGGTAGTTCATTGAATCTTCCAGCAAATGTCATACATAATTCATATGCTAGAAAACCTAATACAAGTCCCAGTGCAATAGAGCCAGTTAATGGCATCATAACAATAACTAAGAATGCAGGTATAACTTCTTCGAATCCACCATTCCACTCAATTGTTGTAACATTTTGCATCATGAAGATACCGATTGCTACCATGGCAGGTGTTGTAACAGCTGCTGTAACAAGTGATAGTAATGGGTGAAGGAATGCTGATAGTAAGAATAAAACTCCTACAACAACTGCCATAAGACCTGTTCTTGCACCACTAATAATTCCTGAAACTGATTCAATATATGTTGATAGATTCGATGTACCAAAGATACTTCCTACAAGTGTACCCAGTGCATCTGTAACGTAAATTCTTTTGTTCTCTTCAAATTCTTCACGTGTTAAGTGTGGGATTTGTGTTGATGCAGCTGACAATGTTGTCGCTGTTCCAAAGAAATCTAAGAATAAGAATGTTAATACAATAATTAATGAATCAACACTTAGAAGTGAACTTAAATTTTTAGGTCCCGCCATAAATGTCGTACTCATCATCTCATTGAATGGTCCAACTGGAAGTACAAAAGGTGAACCTTGTGGTAAGTGTGGTAATGTTGCTATAACATCTGCACTTAGATTGAACATGCCATTTACAGCACCTAATCTAATCAGTACACCTGTAATTGCTGCTCCAACCATTCCTAAGAATACTGCATATTGATTCTTTTTAACTAAGAAGAATGCAGTAACAATGATACCTGCAAATGCAATTAGAACATTAGGATCTTTAAATCCTCCAAATGTAATATACATATCAGCATTAGCTACAATGATACCTGAGTTTTTAAAACTAATAAAAGCAATAAATATACCAAGTCCAACTGAACCTGCTTGTTTAACTGAAATAGGAATCGCAGCAATAAGTTTTTGTCTTACTCCTGAGAATGATAGTATTAGGAATAAAATTGCACTTGCAAATACTGCTGCCAATGCTTCTTCCCAAGTTTTACCCATTTGTATTACTACTGAGAATGCAAAGAAAGCATTCATGGACATACATGGTGCAAGTCCTAATGGGAATTTTGTATAGAATCCCATGATAAACATGGATATTGCCGTTGCAATGATTGTCGCCATAAAGACTGCATCTTTAGGCATACCTGCTTGGCTTAATATAATTGGATTAACGAAGATAACGTAAGCCATTGATAAGAATGCTGTTACGCCCCCTGTAAATTCACGCGCAAATGTGGAGTTAGCCTTGCTAACGCCAAAAAAATCATCGATTATTTGTTTCATATTTCCTCCTACAGAAAAATGTATCACCATAAATAGCAGAAGGAGATCCTTTTGCCATAGTAAGGGATTTACGGTACCCTTGTAGAGACTTCTAAGCCATATTCCTAGAAATATATGGAGATTACATTCAAATAGTAACAAGTATCAATAGCACAGTCAACAGCAGTCCACAAAGTAAGCGATAACATTATTATTTATCTTTTTTAATCTAATTATTCTAATCTTTTTGTGAAATTTACCTTATGTTAAACAGATATTTACCTAAGTTACATATTTTAGACATGAAAAAACTCCCTATACCTTTGCTTGATTCTTCATGCATAAGGTATAGAGAGTGTTGCTTGTTTTTTTGGCGGAGAATGGGGGATTTGAACCCCCGGAAGCTTGCGCTTCGCTGCCTTTCCAAGACAGTGCCTTCAGCCGCTCGGCCAATTCTCCATGACTGCCATACTATTATACATAAAAAAAATTATAAATACAACGCATTTAGGGTATAATACTATTGAGGTGATTTACATGCTAGTACTTGATAGAATTAAAGATAATAAACACTTATCTGACTCAGAAGTGAAAATTGCACAGTATATTTTAGAAAACCCAAAGAAAGTCATTGAGATGACTATCTTTGAACTTTCTGATGCAACTTATGCCAGTGCATCTACAATTACCCGTTTTTGTAGAAAGGTTGAAGTAGATGGGTTTTCTGACCTAAAGCTACAGATTGCAAAGGAGCTTAACACCTATGCATTAAGTGACACACGTATAAAAGGAAACCTCCCTTTTACAAAAATTGATTCTCATCAAAACATCGCAAGTAACATCATGAACTTAAATATACAATCTATGTTGGACACCTATAATAATGTTGATATAGAACAGCTCGTTAGAATATCAAAAGACATTCAGGACGCTTATGATATTAACTTGTATGGATCTGGTCAATCTTTAATACTATGCGAAGACTTACAATATAAACTCTTCAGAATAGGTATCGATAGTAATCTCGTTATACAAAAAGGGTTCCAAAGATTGAAAAGCGGATCACAGAGAAAAGATTCCCTCACAATAATGATTTCATATTACGGTCAAGGATCTCACAATCTTGAAGTACTGAAAGCATTAAAAGAGCGTGGTACTAAGAATATCCTTATTACCGGACCAAAAATAAATCCTTTGGTAGAATATGCTGATGAAGTTGTCCATGTTCCTCCACAAGAAGAATTGATGGAAAAGATGGCTTCTTATTCAAGCCGTGCTGCAATGCAGTTAGTCATCGATATTATATATGCTCTTGTCTTTTCATTCAATTATGAAGAGAACCAAGCAAAACTTCAATAATACATTTCTATAATATTTACATTAAATAAAATTTAAGCAATAAAGACCCCTCAGTTTGAACTGAAGGGTCTTCTTTTATCATTTTATTTAATTAGAGATTACTTACCGTCGTAAGTAACACCTTCTTTTTCTAATTTAGCAATTGTATCTTTGAATTGTGGTAAGTATTTTTTATTGGCTACTAACATTTCATTTAACATTGCTCTCATTGTAGAACCTGCTGCAATTAATGGGTTAATTGTAAATGCTTGTAATGCTTTAGCATAATTTCCACTTACTGCTGCATCTATTACAACTTCTTCCATTGATTTCAACAGTTGTAGTTGTCCACGTGCTGCTGATGGGAAACTTCCCCAGTTATAAGGTACTGGACCTTCAGCAGTAATAACACAACTTACTTCAACAATACTATCATATGGTAAATCAGTGATTGTACCATTGTTGATTGTAGAAACAACCATGTTTGTTCTTGAATCATTTGCAATGGATGCGATTAATTCACATGCTGCATCTGAATAGTGAGCACCACCTCTTTGAGCTAATTGCTCAGGTTTGTGATCTAATTCAGGATCTTTGTATAACTCAAACAATTCGCCTTCTGTCTTCTTAACAACTTCAGCTCTTGTTTCACCCTTAGCATATGCTTCTAATCCTAAATCTAACATATCTTTTTCAATATAGTAATATGTATGGTAGTCACATGGCAATAATCCTAAATCTTGAATTTGTTCATAGTTATATGAAATAGCGTCAATGTTCTTAACACCATTTTCTTCTCTGAACTTACTTTCTGGACTAAAAATAGTTTCAATAAGTTGTTCAGTTACCTCTGATCCATCTTTGTCCCAAACTCTGTGCCAGTGGAAGTGGTTTAGACCTGCATATTTATGGAATAGAATGTTATCTGCTTCTTCATATCCCATTGCTTTGTGGTTCATTTTAAATGATCCTACAGGAACATTACATAGACCGATTGTCTTTTCCCATCCACCAACTTTAATCGCAGCTTCAGTAATCATACCTGCTGGGTTAGTAAAGTTAATTAACCATGCATTAGGACTTAATTCCTTCATGTCTTTAATAATATCTAAGATAACAGGGATCGTTCTAAATGCTTTAAAAATACCTCCTGCACCATTTGTTTCTTGACCAAGCATTCCATATTTATTAGGAATACGCTCATCTCTAATTCGTGCATCAAGTAAACCAACTCTAAATTGAGTTGTAACAAAGTCTGCATCTTTAAGTGCTTCTCTTCTATCAAGTGTTAAGTGAACTTCCCAATCAAGACCAGCAGCCTTAACCATACGTTTAGCCATTTCACCCACGATTTCTAGTTTTTCTTTACCTTCTTCTATGTCAACTAACCAGATTTCTTTAATATTTAATCTATCTTTACGGTTGATCATTCCTTCAAATAATTCCGGAGTATAACTACTCCCCCCACCAATTGTAACAATTTTAATTTTTTTAGACATAATTTCCTCCTTATGTTTATACTTACATGATATATATTCATACATGGAATTACAAGAAAAAACATGACTTTGTTTCTAAGTTTCATAACTTGTTCATAAAGGACTCATATCGTGAAATTAAATAACATATAACTGTGATATACTTACATATAGGAGGCGATTTTATGCAAACATTATTAATTGGTACATACACACGTAACACAAGTGAGGGTATCTATCGTATTGAATTAAACACTGATACTAACAAACTAGAAAACCTATCTCTTGTGGCTAAAGCACAAAACCCAACATACCTTGAATACAATAAAGACACTCAAGAACTTTATTCTGTTTATCAAGATGGGGACATGGGGGGGTTAGCAGTTTATGATTATAAGAACCAGATTGCAAGCTTAAAAAACGTTATGGAAAAAGAAGGCGTTCAACCATGTTATGTTCACTATAACAGTGTACGTAATGAACTTTATGATGCTAACTATCACAGAGGTGAAGTTAATATTTATGAAGACACAAAGTTAAAAGATACTTTTGTTTATGAAAAAGGTGGGCATGCACACTTCGCACATACGCATCCAACAACTAACGCACTTTATACAGTAGATCTTGGTAATGACTTAATTCATAAATATGTTGATGGTAAAGAAATTTCAACCTTCTCAACACCAAAAGGAAGCGGTCCAAGACATCTTGTATTCCATCCTAACACAAACATCATCTACGTATTTACAGAACTTTCAAATGAAGTATTTGTTCTTAAAGATTCTGACATATTTGAACAAGTTCAAGTAATCTCTACATTGCCTGAAGGTGCAACACCAGGTGGTGGTGCAGCCATTCGTATATCTCAAGATGCTAAAAGTCTTTATGTTACAAACAGAGGACATGATTCTATTACACTCTTCAACATTAATGAAGATACAACACTAAGTTTTGCACAAAACCTATCATCATATGGTGGACATCCACGTGACTTCAACTTAAGTCTAGATGACAAGTACATTGTCTTGGCAAACAGAGACGATAACAACTTAGTATTATATACAAGAGATACAGAAACAGGACAATTAACATACATTTCTTCTGATACACAAGTACCAGAACCAGTATGTGTTCTATTTATTAATGAGTAAAGCCTGAGAAGGCTTTTTCTCTAGCACAAATGATATAATACAAAAAGTATGACAATTATTGTCAATCATTAGGAGGATATAATATATGTATTTAGGATGTCACTTATCTTTTTCTAAAGGATACGAAAATTTAGGAATAGATGCTAATAAAATCGGAGCAAACACTTTTCAATTCTTTACACGCAGTCCACAAGGTGGAAAAGCAAGAGCACTGGATGTTGAAGATATTGAAAGATTGAACCTTATATTAAAAGAACATAACTTTGATCACATTCTTGCCCATGCCCCGTACACATTAAATGCAGCAAGTTCAAAAGAATACGTGCGCACTTATGCTGAAGAAGTTATGAGAGATGATATTTATAGAATGAGTTATATAGATAATGCTTTATACAACTTCCATCCAGGGAGTCATGTTGGACAAGGCGTTGAAGCAGGAATTGAGCTTATTGTTGATATGTTAAACCGAGTCTTAGACCCTGAACAATCTACCATCGTATTACTTGAAACAATGGCAGGTAAAGGAACTGAGATTGGAAGAACGTTTGAAGAATTAGCAGAAATCATTGATGGTGTACGTGTTAAAAATAAGATTGGTGTTTGTTTAGATACATGTCATGTTTATGATGCAGGATATGACATCGTAAATGATCTAGATGGTGTCATAGAAGAATTCGACCGCATCATCGGACTTGATAAACTACATGCAATACACGTCAATGATAGTAAGAATCCAATAGGATCTCACAAAGATAGACACGAAAAAATTGGAGAAGGACACATCGGTCTTGAAGCAATTGTTAATATCATCAATCACCCAAAACTCAGACACTTACCTTTCTATTTAGAAACACCCAATGAGTTACCAGGTTACCAAAAAGAGATTGAACTCTTAAAATCACGTCGAATCTAACCACTTACCACTTATTACACTACAACTTACCCTAATAGTTGTAGTTTTTTTATTATATTTTGTATAATGTCTTTAGTGGAGGTGATATTTTGAAAATCAAAATTATTGAAGATAAGACACATACTGAAAACACTGTAACATTAACATGTCACACTATAACAGATGAAATCCAAAATTTAATAGATGAGTTTGAAAACGTTGCCTTGCGCGGCATCTATAGAGGAAGCAGTTATCAAATAATTCCAAAGGATATCCTCTTCTTCGAAACAGATCTAGAAATTGTTTATGCACATACATTAACAGGTATCTATGAGACTAAATACCGTTTATACGAACTTGAAGAAGCTTTACCTAGATTCTTCATCAGAATATCAAAATCATCTATCATAAATACAAAAGAAGTATCTTCTGTAGATATGGCCATTACATCCAGTAGGGCCGTTTCATTCTATGATTCTAAAAAGAAGGTTTATGTATCAAGAAAATACTACCCGCTATTAAAAGAAAAACTAAACGAGAGGAGTTTATGAAATGAGAAAAAGAAAAGATTTATATTGGGGTTTTATGTTTATATTCCTAGGAACTACAATGTTACTAAATATGTTTGGGGTCTTTGGAGATTATGATATCTTTAAGATCGCATGGACTATTATTGTCGGAAGTTATGCATTGAAATCACTTTTCGATAGAGACTTTGTACTTGCATCTCTATCAGCTGCTGTTATTGTACATATAAATAAAGTGCAACTTGGTGTCAGTGATAATATTATGGTTGTCTATGCTGCTGCAATATTTATCGGTGTCGGTTTATCAAGTTTATTCAAGGGAAAGAAAAAAGGTGGACGTGTTTACGTGAATGGTAAATCATATAATTATCGTCAATACCGCAAAGAGAACTCATCTGAAGATGTATTAGAAGGTGAACAAGTCTACTATACAAACAATCTTGGCGAAAACATTCGTTATGTTAAATCAGACAACTTAAAAGAAGCTACAATCGAAAATAATCTAGGTTCTTCACGTGTCTACTTTGATAATGTAACATTTAGTGATCAAGGATGTTCAATTTATGTTGAGTGTAATTTAGGACAAATTATTGTCTACTTACCAAAACATATAAATCTTGAAAATAATATTACTACCGCACTGGGTTCATTAAAAGGACCAAGCCAGCTGTATTCAGGTCCAGATGCTCCAACTGTTAGAATCAATGGTGAAGTTAATCTTGGTGAAGTAAGAATCGAACTTATCTAGTACAAAAAAACAACTGTCATATCATTATGGCAGTTGTTTTCCTTATATCTATCTTACTTATAATTAAAGTGTTTCAATCAACTCTAATATTTTATCCGCATTTTCCATTGCACCTTTACCAACATCTTTACATGCTAGTAAAGTTGTTCGTGGTTCAATGAACTTAACACCGTAATCTTTTAGTTTTTGCATGTTGGATTGAACGATTGGATTTTCATACATACGTGTATTCATTGCAGGTGCGATGTATATTGGTAGTTCATGTCCTACAAGTGCAAGAGTACTTAACATATCATCGGCAATTCCATTTGCAATCTTACCGATTATATTTGCTGATGCGGGTGCAATCAATATAAGATCTACATCTTTTATTAAATCTATATGTTCAATACGGTTTGCATCATCTTCAACCATTACATCAAGATGTACTTTGTTTTTAGATAATGTTTGTAATGTTAAGGGTGTGATAAACTTTGTAGCTGAATCACTCATGGCTACATGAACCGTATGACCATTTTTAACCAAACCATTTGCGATATCTGCCGCTTTATAAGCAGCAATACTTCCTGTAACTCCTAATAATATTCTCATATCTTTAATACCTCTTCTTTTATCTTCTCTGCAATTTCTTGTTTTGTATTTAATTTTATTACTGTATTATTTTTTGATACTAAATAACCAATGTGATTATCACCATCAATATCCTTAAGATCATTTGCTAAAACATAATCACAGTCATTCTTCAATATTTGTTTTCGGCTTTCAAGTAAGAGTGTGTCATAACTTACGTCTGTTAATAGCTTGAATCCTACAAGGGTTGTATCTTTTTGAATCTTCTTAATCATATTAATAATTTTAGGTGCCTTCTTCATTAAGACAACAAGATGTTCATAATCAGATCTAATCTTCTCATCTCTGTTTAAATCTTCTTTATAATTATTCAATGTTTCTAATATATCGACATCTTTTAGATTTTTATCCAAAGCTTCATTTGTAGTAACACTTTGTATTTCATAATCACTTACTGCCATTGCATGAATTACAGCGTCGTATGTGTATGTATTAAGAAGGTGTTTCATTGTTTCTTCTAAATCTCTTACGGACTCTATAGGATATGGATTATACTTTCTATTTGGTAGTAATGAATTCAAACCATAAACATAGTCAATTATAATATTTTCATCCATTGTATTTGCAATTAAAGAAGATAACCTTCCAGTTGATGAATTACGAATATTACGTACATCATCAATCTTCTCTATCGTTCCACCTGATGTTATCAAAATACGCATCATATACACACCCTTCTCCTTACATTATGCTCTAAAATCAAATTATTTCAAGTTTTTTGTATTTAACTATTGTATTTATTTATATATGTTGCTATAATCTATAAGCAGTCACACAAGCGCGTGTGGTGAAATTGGCAAACACGCTAGACTTAGGATCTAGTGCCGCAAGGCTTGGGGGTTCGAGTCCCTTCACGCGCACCAAACTTTAAACCAAACCATTAACATCAGTTAATGGTTTTTTTACGTCCAAAGTAAGATTGATTATCTTTTACATCAATCTCTATTATTCATAAGTCTCTTAATAGAATGAGTAAAAGTTGTAATACATTACTAGTGTTACCTTTTATTATTTATAACATACAATGTAACTCTAATATGGAGGTAATTCTATGGACAGACTTTTTAATAGCAAAGAAGAATATCAGACTTTTTTAATGAATCTTAGTACACTTGTGGGATATATTGAATATGAATTTATCTTTGAGTTTGATCATGAGGCTCCCAATCTAGTTAATAAAAATAT
>JAAYGI010000063.1 GCA_012727815.1 Erysipelothrix sp. | reverse complement strand
TCCAGTAAGAGATACCAACCATTTCATATACATCTTCTCCACCAATTTTTACCTTAGTGATCAGATCAGCTTTTGTTTCAAAACACCAGTCATCAGTTCTACTGACTTTTTTAGCGCGATAGTTAGTTGTATATTCATATTTTCTTATGATTGACGGATCAGATAGTATTAAATCTGATTCTAGAATAAGTGTGTTAGCAAATAAATCTTTTACTAAGTAAGCACTAGAAATATTATTTGCTTCATTGTAAGCATCGTTATCAATGAATTTTAGCATTGGATATTTTGGTAGTAGCGTATCAAATTGTTCTTTTAAGAAACCTCTAACAATTGTAATGTCTTCAATACCTGCGGCAATTACTGCATCAAGTAGTGTGTCAATCATTCTTACACCATTCACTCTAATTAGTGGTTTTGGTGTATTGTATGTGACTGGTACTAGTCTTGAGCCAAAACCAGCTGCGAAGAATATCGCTCTTTTTACTTTGTATGGTTCTAATAATTCGTAAGCCTTATTACTTAGTGTATAAACTCCTACTGAATCTAACTCTACTAAACCTTCTTCAATTAATGATTTTATAGCTGTATTGACAGTTCCTATCGAAAGATTAACAGCTTCTGCGATTACTCTTTGTGTTAACTTAACATCATTGTTTCTCTCTAAATATACTAATACATCAAATTGATTCTTATTCATTGATTTCTCCTATCTGGCTTACGCTCATACTATTTTTTTGGTTGTAATAAATTATTATCTTGAATGCTACGTTCACAATTAGAATAATTAGTGAAACTAATGCGGTTGGCTCAATTAATGATTGAGCATCTAATTGTGGAATTAATAATGCTAATGGCATATTTCTTACGTTAGACAGGAATGATACGGCTGATATCGTGATCATCGAGTTTGTGAAGAAATATGAGAACATTTCATAAATTGTTTTCTCTGTATTTGGAATATAGACATCAATCAACATCTTCCATGACGATATATTATATATTTCTGATATATCATTAAATGTCGTTGAGAATGTAGATAGCGAGTTGTATGCCATTAAATACGGTGATGAGAAGAAGTGTACAATATTTACTATTATTAGTATTAGAACTGTATTATATAGAATTGATCCATTAAAGAATAATACATATGATAGACCTAGTACGACCCCTGGTACAGCTAGTGAGAACATTGAAATAAAATGTAATGTTCGGTTAGATAAATCCTTACCTGTTCTAGCTGTGACATATGCTGATAAGTAAGATGTTATTGTCCCCAGAATTGCTACTCCTAACGATATTGTTAATGAGTTTAATAGATATTCAGTTATTCCTAGACTCTTAGCAGAGTTGAAATGATTTAGTGAGAATGACATATCTTGTGGGAACTGCTTAACAAAGCTTAGGACCATAAATGCAAGAATTGGTAGTAATACAATTATAGATATTACTGCAATATATGTATTAAAGACGATATCTCTTGTTTTGTTTTCCTGAACAATATACTTAGTAGTTACTGTTGATGATGATCCACCATCGTCTGTCTTAAGATCAATTAAGAATGCAACTAGCGCCGGGATTAATAAGATTACTCCAATGATTGCCCCATTAGAGAAGTTTAATAATCCAATAATTTCTCGATACATATATGCTGATAAGGTTTGAAACTTACCACCAATCATTAATGGTACCCCATAATCTGTAAATACCATTGTAAATACAGCAAACGTTGCTGCAATCATTGGCTTAGTAATATTCGGGAAAGTAATTTCCTTAAATTGTGCCATTGGTGATAAACCTAATACACTTGCTGCTTCATAAACAGTGTAATCTTCATATGAGAATGCATCATTTAAAAGTAGAAATGCTACTGGGAATGAGTAAAGAATCGAACCTAGTACAATCCCATTAAAACCAAATAAGGCAAATTCAAAGCCAAACAAGCTCGTTATAATACCATTAGATCCTAGTAAAATAATTAATCCAATTGCATGTGAGATTGAAGGTATTAACATTGGTACTGTAAGAAGTACTGTAAATACGTTTTTGAATTTTATGTTTGCACGATTAATTGCCCATGCCACACTGACTGCTAAACCGACTGAAATTATTGTAGATAATAATGTTGTCGTCAGTGAGTTTAAAATTAATTTTCCAAAATGTTCACTTGCTACCAAAGTTTTCACTTCAGATAAATTAACATTTAAGAATAATGTTAATAAAGGTAATATTATTGCGAAAATAAATACGGCAAATAATACTATCTTACTCTTGAATTGCTTATTCATTAATATCGCCTACATATCTGCGCATTGATTCTAACTTGTGATCTATATGATCAACAACAAATGATTGAATATAATCGTTTGCTGGTTCATTGTAAATTTCTTTAGGTGTACCGATTTGAATAATATTTCCATTGTCCATAACCATAATTCTATCAGATAAGTAGAATGCTTCTTCTTGATCATGTGTAATGAAAATCATAGTAGCGTTAAATTTAGCTTGAATATCTTTTAATTCTTTTTTCATGATTTCTCTATTTGTAACGTCTA
>JAAYGI010000062.1 GCA_012727815.1 Erysipelothrix sp. | reverse complement strand
CCTATTTAGAGAATTTAGATCAATTAATTACATCGGGAAAAGCTCAACATCCAATACAAGATATGAATTTAAGTATTAGTTATAATGAAGTATATCTACATGGAGATCTTTCTTTCTCATATACGATTAACGATTTAGAAACAAAAGAAACAATCCATTATAAACTCAAAGACAAAGGTCAAGTAATAGAAGGTGTGACGCTTCATAAAGAAGACTTTCCATTAACAATTCGTAGTCCTCACAAGGGAGATAAAATAGAATTAAGATTTGGCAGTAAGTCGATAAATCGCTTCTTTATAGATAGAAAAATACCAACTCACAAACGTAAATCATGGCTTCTTGTTGAAAATTCAGTGAAAGACATCGTTTTTGTCATGGGAATAGGATGTGATATACATCATTACTCTAACAATCCGACTGTTTATATGGTAAAATAATTATTATCGTAGGAGGATTTTTGATGCATCAGAATATAAAGAGTATCTTAATTAGTGAAGAGGAAATTGAAGCAAAGTGTGTAGAATTAGGTAAAGAAATTACCGAATATTATAAAGGACATGAACAGCCACCAGTGCTGGTTGCACTTTTAAAAGGATCGGTTCCTTTTCTAGCAAAACTTATTAAATATATTGATTTGGACATAGAGTATGATTTTATGGATGTATCAAGTTATGAAGGTACGGAATCTGCAAGAGACATTAGAATTCTTAAAGATTTAGACCGTTCAATTAAAGGTGAAGAGATTCTATTAGTAGAAGATATTGTTGATACAGGACATACACTTAACAACATTATTAAACTGTTAGGAAACAAAGGTGCAGCAAACTGTAAAGTTGTTTCTTTATTAGATAAACCTTCAAGAAGAGAAGTAGAGATTGAAGCAGATTTTGTGGGATTTGTTGTTCCTAATGAATTTGTAGTGGGCTTTGGTTTAGATTTCAATGAGAAATATAGAAATCTACCATATGTAGGTGTTCTAAAGGATGAATGTTACCAATAGATTCTAAGAGGTGAAAGATTTGAAAAGAAAAGCAAATAAAAATAATATTATAATTATGCTTATGTCTTTAGTAATGGTACTAACAATGGTTTCTCTATTAAGTAATAAGACACCAAAAAGTATCAGCATTAATGACTTTGAGAAAATTGTTGAAACAAATAAGTTAAAAGAAACAGTTATTTCCCCCCGTTATAATGTTATTAACATTAGCGGAGCATATGAAAAAGATGGAACAGTTCAATTTTATGAAGTTAGATATCCATTTAGTGAATCAAAGATTAATGAGTTAACAGAAATACTTGTTGAAAAAGATTCAAAACTTGTAATATCAGATCCCTTTGAAGCAAACTTCTTTACGGACATTATTCTTCCATTTATCCCTTATGTATTTATATTTGGGTTTATGTTTATGATGATGTCACGTTCAGGTGGCGGAAATAATAAAGCATTTAGTTTCGGAGAGTCCAAAGCTAAAATTCAAGGAAACATAAAAGTACGTTTCTCTGATGTAGCAGGTGCTGAAGAAGAAAAAGAAGAAATGCAAGAATTAATCGATTACTTAAAGTATCCAAAGAAATTTGAAAAAATGGGTGCACGTATTCCTAAAGGAATGCTACTTGTTGGGCCTCCAGGAACTGGTAAAACACTTCTGGCACGTGCAGCAGCAGGTGAAGCAGATGTTCCTTTCTATTCAATAGCAGGATCAGACTTTGTTGAAATGTTTATCGGAGTTGGTGCAAGCCGAGTTCGAGATATGTTTAAAAAAGCAAAAGCAACAGCACCATGTATTATCTTTATTGATGAAATCGATGCTGTTGGTCGTCAACGTGGTGCCGGTTTAGGTGGCGGAAACGACGAACGTGAACAAACACTTAACCAGTTACTGGTTGAGATGGATGGGATTGATGAAAATTCAGGTGTGTTAATTATTGCGGCAACAAACCGTGACGACGTACTTGACCCAGCACTTCTAAGACCTGGACGTTTCGATAGAAAAGTTACTGTTGGATTACCAGATATTAGAGGACGTGAAGCAATTCTTAAAGTACATGCTAGAAACAAAAAACTTGCTGATGATACAGAATTACACAACTTAGCAAAAAGAACACCTGGATTCTCAGGTGCAGATCTTGAAAACGTATTAAACGAAGCAGCAATTCTTGCAGTTCGTGACGAAAGTGGTGCAATTGAAATGCATCATCTAGACGAAGCTATTGACCGCGTTATAGCAGGTCCTGCTAAGAAATCTAAAAAGTATTCTGAAAAAGAAAAATATATGGTTGCAGTACACGAAGTTGGACATACAATCATTGGATTAAAATTAGAAAGTGCCAACATGGTACAAAAAGTTACTATCATTCCTAGAGGTGACGCAGGTGGTTATAACCTAATGACACCAAGAGAAGAGAAATTTACGCAAAGTAGATCAGATCTTATCGGAATGATTACAGGATACCTAGGTGGACGTGTTGCTGAAGAAATCGTATTTGATGAAATCTCAACAGGTGCATTTGCTGATATCCAATCTGCAACTAAGATTGCAAGATCAATGGTAACAGTTTACGGTATGAGTAATTTAGGACCAATCCAATATGAAAATCCTCAAGGTTCAGTATTCCTAGGTAGAGACTACCACATGGAGAAAAACCACTCAGGAGAAATTGGATTTGAAATAGATAAAGAAGTACGTCGCATAATCGATGAAGCATATGAAGCAGCAAAAGTTCTTATCTTAGAACATAGAGCACTTTTAGATTCACTAGTTGAAGCTTTATTAGAACATGAGACATTAACATCAGAACAAATCCGTCGTGTTGTTGAAGGAAAAGATCCTTTCTCAGATGACAAGGTTGTTGATGTTGAAATCACAGAAGAAATTACAGAAGAAAAAACAGAAGACTAAGTAGCATATCAATACAGACTCTATATGGGTCTGTTTTTGACTGAAAGGGAGATTTTATGCAAGATAAATTATTAAGAGGAATCGCACGAAACGGAAATATTAGAGTATTGATGATATCATCAAAAAATCTTGTTCAAAAAGCAAGAGACCTTCATGATCTTTATCCAACCGTAAGTGCTGCTGTTGGGCGAACAATGAATGCATCATTAATGATGGCACATATGTTAAAAGAAGAAGGCGAAAAAATCATAGTTGAGATTAGAGGAAATGGTCCCCTATCTTTAATTATTGTTAATGCAGATAATAGCGGACACGTAAGAACATCTGTATCAAATCCCCATCTACAACAACTTAAAGAAAATGGTAAATTAGATGTAAGTGGTATTATTGGAGAAGGAACTTTAAAAGTAATTAAAGAAAGAGATGGCCAAGCTATCTATAACTCTTTTGTTCCACTACAATCAAGTGAAATCGCTGAAGACTTTGCTTTCTACTTAGCACAATCAGAACAGATTCCATCTGTTGTATCATTGGGAGTATTGGTTGGAAAAGATTTAAACATCATGGCTTCAGGTGGACTAATCATTCAAGTTTTGCCAAGTG
>JAAYGI010000061.1 GCA_012727815.1 Erysipelothrix sp. | reverse complement strand
TAAAGTAGAACTTATTATCGATGATATGACGTGATGTACCACCAAGTAGACGTGCATCTGATCCTGTTGAATTTCCTGTGCTGAGTCCAAATTCAAGTGTCAGTGTTGCTTTCTTATCTTTCAAAATGTAGAAGTCATCGTTTGTATTAAGTCCCATAGCTTTCATATCATTGGCAAGTAAATACTGGTTACCATTTAATTCAAAGTAATCAGAAATTGCTAAAGTTTCATTTTCAAAAGTTGTACTTAAAGTACTTGAATTAAAGTCATATATGAAAGTATCATTATATAATCTTTTAACACCTGTATCTTTCTTTCCTACAAAATAAGCTCTTGATGTTTCTTTATCATATCTAATAAGTGATACATTCATATCTTTATCAAAGATACGTGTATAAGTTTTATTAAGTGGGTTATAGATTAAAGCTTGTCCTAAATTACGTCTTGAGAATGTTCCACCATCATTGTAGAAACTAATAGAAGTGATTTCTTCAAAATGTTCGTAGTCACTTTCTTTAGCAAGAGTATCGTTTCTATTTGCTGGATCTTCATAGATCGTATGTGCTTCTTTTTGAAGTGATGTTGTAAGTAACCATGTCTTATCACTAATACATTCAATTGAGCTTGCACTTACATATAATGTATCAGCATATTCAAATGTTTTATTATTTAGGTTGTAACGATATAAAACAGTTTGTGTATTTTGTGCTTTCTTTTTCTCATCATCATTTGTTGTATGTGGAACTAAGATACTTGTATCTGTTTCCCAATAAAATTGTGCAGTATTTATATCAACAGCTTTATTGTGTGTCATCCCATCACTTATATAAAGTGTATGGCTATAGTTGTTTTTAGTAGTATCAGCCTTACTTTTAATATATGCGAAATGTGTTTGTGCATCATTTGTCTTTAGGTTGGCTAAGTAGTTGTAATCTAAGAAATCTTTAAGTTCTAGTTGTTTCATTTTATCATCTCTCTTTTTCTATAAATAAAAAGGTGCAAACACCTTTTATCTTATTTTAATGTATCCTTTACTTCATCAACAATTTCTACTTCTTTATCAAGAAGTTCTTTTTGTTTGGCTTCCTTATTTAACTTTTCTTGTTCTTTTGCTAGATGCATTAATTCTTTATTTTTTCTTTGAGTCCTAATGTTTTTCTCAAGACTGAGTCCCAAGGCTACAACAAGTATCATGATAATAATCCATGTGATAAGTCCTGCTGTATGTAATGTTTTAGTATAGTCTTTAGAATAATTATAGAATAATACAAAGAAAGAAAATACATATCCAAGTGCAAATGTTATAAATGCAATATTCCATTTAAAGTGCATTACTAGATAAGCGTATGCGGCAACAATAAATGATAATGTTACATAGTTTAGAAACACAGCCCATGAGAATATTTCGCCCAGAAATACAAATACTGAAACTGAGAATAAAATAAGTGTTGTAACAAAAAATACAAGCGATATTATAAGTCTTTTTCTTAAATCAATTTTATTTAGCATAATTGCCTCCTTAATATAAAAGATTTTTTCTTAATGATTTAATTGTTCCTGGTGATATCTTTAATCCATCTTTAAGATAATTATCAAAGTTACCATATACTTTATCAATAGTATCCATACTTTTCTTTAGATAATCTTCTTTAACACCCAATACATCAAGTACTAAGGATTCATCATTTGTATCAAATGGATGAAATTTCATAATAGATGCAAGTAAAGATTCTTTGTGTTTTTCGATATTTTCGTTTGTTTCTAGAAAATCCCGATAGATATCTTCATCACATACTCCAAGAATTTTTAAAAGAAGCGCTGCAGCAAATCCTGTTCTATCTTTTCCTGCTGTGCAGTGAAAGTAAACAGAACCTGAATCTTGCGATGCAATCAGTTCTAGAAACTCTCTATACGATTGAGAAGCGAGTTCTCCTAATATAAAGTTTTCATAAATATCATACATGAAATCAGAGGATTGTGTACTTTCTGCTTCCTTAAGCATACGCTTAGGATCAGATGAAGATTCATAATCTTCCATTATTAACAAGTTATGATATTGAACACCATCATAGATAATATTGGGTTCATTTAATTTTTCATGTTGATTTCTAAAATCAACAACAGTTTTTAGATCAATGTCATCACATAAACTTAGTGCATCTATTTCACTAACATTATATAAAGGGCCACCTCTAAGTAATTTATTCGGTTTTAGTGTTCCAAAAGCTCCTTTTATATGACCTAAATCTCTAAAATTTCTAATTGAATTCATGATGACCTCCTTTAATCTATTTTATCATATAAGTATGTGTTATCCATATGATATAATACTAATAGGCCAAAAGTTAAACAATTAACAATATTTTTATAGACTAAGCCAAAATAATGAGAGTGCAGGGAGATAAAATGATTAAGACGGATATATTTATATTAGGAAAAGGACCCGCTGGTATTCAAGCAGCAATCTATGCAAAAAGAGCAAATGTGAATCCTATTGTTGTAGGTAAGGATTTGGGGATGTGCGTTAAGGCAGATGTACTTGAGAACTACTATGGGGTAGATTTAACAAATGGAACACAACTTGTTGAAAAGGGAATTGAACAAGCCGAAAGTTTAGGAATAGAAGTTGTAAGTGATGAAGTACTAACACTCTCATTTACAGGAGAATCTTTTATAGTAAAGACTAAAGAAGAAACATATGAAGCAAAGACATTCCTATTTGCAAGTGGACTTCATAGAAATGTAGCACGTGTAAAGAATATAATGAAATATGAAGGTAAAGGTGTTTCATATTGTGCTGTGTGTGATGCTTTCTTTTACAGAAACAAATCTGTTGCAGTTTTAGGCCATTCTGATTATGCAGCAAGTGAGGCCAATGAACTGATTGAAATTGTAGATAAAGTAACAGTCTTTACAAATGGGGAGACACCTACCGGAAACTTCGATTCTAGAATTGAAATAATTACAGATAAAGTAGTAGAAGTATCGGGTGAAGATAAAATAGAAATGATTCATACAGATAAAGAGCAATACAGTGTATCGGGAGTATTTGTTGCATTAGGTACTGCAAGTTCTACCGATCTTGCAAAGAAGGTAGGACTTGTAATAGAGAAAAACCGTATTGTTGTTAATGAAGATATGGAAACAAACATACCGGGCCTTTATGCAGCAGGTGACTGTACTCCAGGATATCAACAGATAGCAAAAGCTGTTGGAGATGGATGTGTTGCAGGAATGAATATGGCAATGTATGTAAGAAAATTACGAAGAAACAAAAAGTAAAAGACAGGAGAATGTTATGGAAGAAAAAGTAATGACATCAGAAGAGATAGAAGCCTTTAAGAAAGAGCAACTCTCTCAAACTGAATATGACGAACTTACCAAACTATTTAAAATGTATGCAGATGGAACGCGATTAAAAATATTATCTGCATTATCGAAAAGATCATGCAGTGTTAATGATTTAAGTTATACTTTAGATATGTCACAATCAGCCATATCACACCAGCTTGCGAGCCTTAAAAAACACAATTTAGTGAAATCTCATAAGGTAGGACTGAATGTATTTTACTCACTGGCTGATAGTCATGTTATGACTATTTTCCAACAAGCACACGAACATATCGCAGAAGAATGTAATTCTTTTCATGAAAACTGATAAAGGGTTTACATTTCTTAGGAAAAGTGTATAATTATGATTATGAAAGTGTGGAGATGTTATGAAAAAAGACTTATTTAATAATGGTTACTTCTGGCAAAAGATTGATTCCCTAATGCTGTCTACAAGTGTTGTTATTTCACAGCCTAAAGGTAGTCATCACCCTAAATATTTAAATATGGTTTATCCTGTAGATTATGGGTATCTAAATGATACTGATGCTATTAAGGTATTTAAAGGGAGTATCAAATCAAGTAAGATTGATGCAGTGATGGTTGTAGGGGATATTCTTAAGCGCGACCTAGAAGTAAAACTTCTACTAGGTTGTACTGAAGAGGAAGAAATAAGAATTCTTCAATTCATCAACCAAACAGATTACCAAAAAGGAATCATGGTTCGCCGAGGCAATGAACTTCCTGATTGGGGATTAACAGATTAATAGAAAATGACAGAACTAGAAGTGGAAACTTCTGGTTCTTTTTTGTACCTATAGGCTTATGAACCTGCTTTCTATGATTATAGTTTCTAAAGTGCAATTGTGAATAGCTACTTAAGTTTAATCATTAAATTTTTAAAAAAGAGATTCATAAAAATGATAAATATCAAAAAGTGCTTTACACTATAAAATTAAAGCAGATCTAAAACCTATAATTTTATTCAGTACTAAAAACATACAAATGCTATGATTTTTTAAGTCTATCCAATAATGAATTTCTTACATACAATGAAACAAGTTACATATAAACGTGAAAGATTGTTACAAATCCCATTGTTTCGAAACTGTAAAAATAGTATTATGATTGTATTGCTATATAAAAAGGAGAGATAAATTATGGATACAAGTGTATTATCAGCAGTACTAAGAACATTGTTTACGACACTTTCAATTATCGGTATATTACTGATTGTCGGAACTGTCTTAAGATCAAAATTCAAGATCTTTCAAAATATGTTTTTACACGCTTCTGTAATTGGCGGTTTCATTGGTCTAATTTTAGGACCAATCGTATGGAAAGGAAGTCCAATCCGCAGCAATGGGTCCAAGTAGCATCACTTTTTACCTGTTTTTCTTATTGTTCCTGTAGTAGCTTCGGTTCCTTTAGGTTTAAGTTTTGGTTCTAAATCTGGAAAGAAAAAGGATTCAAATATATTAAAAATGTTCGTATTAATGTCTTTAGTAGGTGCAGTGCAATATATAACTGGATTTGGTATTGCATCAATATTTAGAGATAGTTATAATCTTTATCCAACTTTTGGTACAGAGTTATCGGCAGGTTTTGCACGAGGCCATGGTACAGCAGGAGTTGTTGGTAGTTTACTTCAAGGTGCAAATCAACATTATTGGAGATTGCACAAGGTGTTACTACAACTTATGCAACAATAGGGCTTGTAGGTGGAATTATAATTGGGATTTTACTTATTAATATAGCTTCAAGAAAAGGTTATACAACATATATAAAAGATAGTAAGAGTATGAGTAAAGCAATGGTTACTGGAATTGAAAAAGATGAAATCCTTCAAGCATCAGCAGGTAAGGAAACTACAAACTCTTCATCTATCGATTCACTATCATTACACTTTTCAATTATTATGATGGTAAGTGGTCTTGACTACTTTACAGTATTTATGCTTAAAAAATATAAAGTATTGTTATTGAGTTCAATTCCTGAGTGGGCATATGCAATTTTAATTATGTATGCTGTTTGGGGTTTAATGATTAAGTTAAAGTTAGATTGGGTTGTTGATGTAAAAACCAAATCAAAATAAAAAGTAAATACTAATAAAAAGAAGTATCACAAAGTTACTTCCAATATCGCGAATATTAAATTAAAAGAAAAGATCTAATCTTTTCTTTATTTTTGAAAATCCATAAAAAAAGATGCTATATTAGCATCTAGATTAATTTTAAATGAGTCAGTGCATTAAATACACCATCATCAGTAATATCACTTGTAACATAATCAGCAATTTCTTTAAGTGAATCAATGGAATTTCCCATTGCAACACCAATTGCTGATTTTTCTATCATTTCAGCATCATTGGCAGCATCACCAAATGAAATAACATTTGACCAGTTTAAACCTAAATCTTCTAAGACATGTTCAATACCTTTTATCTTACCTGCATCTTTTGAATAGATGTCATATGCTTGGTGATAGGCATGAGCGAATGTATCATCCGTAAACTTTTTTGCACCCAGGATTAGATCTTCATCACCCATCACAAAAAGTCCCATAACATCCTTAGTGATTGTTTTATTATCTTGTGTATGATCTTCAAGTATGTCCAGTTTATTAGAACCTTGCATATAGATCGTTTGAAAAACATTTAAATCATTATAAACAGGCATATTCTTTTCCTCTTTTAAAGCAATGCCTAGATTATTCTCTCTTGCATAATTAACAATTTGATTGACCTCATCAAGATCCATTGCTACTTTAAATACAAGATTTAAATCCTTATCATAAACACATGCACCATTGGTACTAACATAATAGTTAGGACTTACAGATTCATGTATGTCATCATGGATAAAATAAAATGCCCTACCTGTAGCAATCATTACTTCAATGCCTTTCTCTTGAAGTTTTTTAATTGCGTGTTTGGCACTTTCCTCTATCGTTATTTTTCCTCTTTTTATCAGTGTATCGTCAATATCAAATATTGCGAGTTTTATATCCTTATTTTCCATACGATTATTATATCATATTCTTTATATTGTTCTAAATATGAGTTATAATAGTCACAATGATTTAAGGAGGAAATTATGAACGGAAAGGTAATTAAACAAGCATATACATTTGACGATCTATTATTAGTGCCTGCAAAGAGCAGTGTTGTTCCAGCGGAGGTAAATTTAAAAACTAAATTAACAGAGAGATTAACACTTAATGTGCCGATTATTTCAGCTGCAATGGACACAGTAACTGAAGACAAGATGGCGATTATGTTAGCAAAATTAGGGGGTATTGGATTTATCCATAAGAATATCCCAACAGAAGTACAAGCACAACATGTTAAAAATGTTAAGGCTGAAAGTATTGAAGAAACATATACAGAGGCATGTGTGGATGCTAATGGTAAACTAGTAGTTGGAGCAGCAGTAGGTGTTGGTGCAAATACAATTGATAGAGTAAAAGCACTTGTAGATGCAGGTGTAGATATTATTACAGTAGACTCAGCACACGGACACTCCGAAGGCGTTATTAACACTGTTAAAATGATTAGAGAAGCATTTCCAGAGCTTGACATTGTTGGTGGTAACATTGTTACAGCTCAAGGAGCAACAGATTTAATTTATGCTGGTGCAAATGTAATTAAAGTAGGTGTAGGTCCTGGTTCTATCTGTACGACACGTGTTGTATCAGGTGTTGGAGTACCACAATTAACAGCAGTTAATGATGTATTCCAAGTAGCAAGACAATATAATGTAGGTGTTATTGCCGATGGTGGTATTAAACTATCAGGAGATATCCCTAAAGCTCTTGCAGCAGGTGCAGATGCAGTAATGCTAGGTGGACTCTTAGCAGGTACTGAAGAATCACCAGGTGAAATTATTGAAGTTTATGGACAAAGAGTTAAAAACTATGTAGGAATGGGTTCACTAAGTGCAATGCAACGTGGATCAAGTGACAGATACTTCCAAGGTGGAGTAGCAGAACTTGAAAAATTAGTACCAGAAGGTATTGAAGCAACTGTTCCATATAAAGGTAGTATTCGAGATGTTGTATACCAGATGTTAGGTGGATTAAGATCAGGTATGGGATATTGTGGGTGTGCTACTGTTGAAGAACTAAAATTAAACGCACAATTTGTAGAAATTACAGGAGCAGGACTAACAGAATCACATCCTCATAATGTTGATAATGTTAAATCAGCACCTAACTATCAAAAATAAGGGAGTTAATATGATACAAGATAAAATAGTAATAATTGATTTAGGAAATACAGATAATACTGATCTAGCACGTGAAGTTAGATCACTTGGAGTCTATAGTGAAATACATCCTCATGATATAACAAAGGATGCACTCTTAGCTTTAAAACAAGTTAAAGGTATTATATTATATGGTGGAATCAACAGAAATGTTGATGGTGAAGATGTAGTTGTATCTGATGATCTATACAATCTAGATATTCCTGTTATATCTGTTGATTACCCACAATCTAAAGCAGATACTCAGTTAGAAGAAAATCTAACTGGAGCAGTATTAAAAGACTTTGTTTTAAATGTATCAGGTGCAAACCCTACATGGAACATGGAAAACTATGTAACACAAGAAATTATTAAATTAAAAGAAGTTATTCAAGATAAAAAAGTACTCCTAGCATTAAGTGGAGGTGTTGACTCATCAGTTGTAGCAGCACTCTTAATTAAAGCCATAGGAACACAATTACACTGTGTCCATGTCAACCATGGTCTAATGCGTAAAGATGAGTCACAGGCTGTTATAGACATGTTCCAAGGTGAATTAAAAGACAATCTCATCTATGTTGATGCAAGTGAAAGATTTCTTGATAAATTAAAGGGTGTAAGTGATCCTGAAGCTAAAAGAAAGATTATAGGCCATGAATTTATTACTATCTTTGATGAAGAATCAAGTAAGTTAGATGGTATTGAATTCTTAGCACAAGGTACTATCTATTCAGATGTTGTTGAAAGTGGTACTAAAACTACAAAAACTGTTAAGTCACACCATAATGTAGGTGGTTTACCAGAAGATATGGAATTTAAACTTGTTGAACCCTTAGCAACATTATTTAAAGATGAGGTAAGAGAAGCAGGACTTGTTCTTGGCTTATCTGAAGCAATGGTTTATAGACAACCATTCCCAGGACCAGGTCTTGGAATAAGAGTGCTTGGAGAAGTAACACATGAAAGACTAACAGCAGCGCGTGAAGCAGATGCAATCTTACATGAAGAATTTGTAAAATCAGGCTTAAACAAAACAGTATGGCAATACTTTACAGCAGTTCCTGATTTTAAATCAGTAGGTGTAAAAGATGGTAACCGTACATATGCATATCCAGTTCTAATTAGAGCTGTAAATGCAGTCGATGGTATGAGTGCTACAATAGAGCCAATTCCTTATGAAGTCTTAGACAAGATTGTTGATAGAATCTTATCAGAGGTGCCATATGTGAATAGAGTATTCTATGACTTGTCACCAAAACCTGTTGCCTCAATCGAGTACGAGTAGTAACACTTTGGCTATGTAAAAACACGAAAGTCCACTAAATAGTGGACTTTTTAAGTGTCGATCTTGGGAATGGTGGGAAAGTATCCCTTAGTGATGTCAAAAAAAAGATACTAAAGCATTTAAGAATCAATAAAATTTGATTGTTTGGTATGTAATTTATAATTTTACTTTGTTGTTCAAATCATTAAATTATCATGAGTATTTTCACTACAGTTAATTACCTCATTTGTTTCAGCTAGAACTAAGATATTCAAAAAGTCTTCTAGGTGATATTGCTTTTTGGAAAAAAGATGTGAATAGGTATTTAATACTTTTTTAATCTTTTCATGACCTAATTGTAATTTTTACTATAATAGCGGAACAGCGGGG
>JAAYGI010000060.1 GCA_012727815.1 Erysipelothrix sp. | reverse complement strand
GTGGATCTAGTTTTTCTAACCCGTATTCTATTGGACTGCTCCTACTGTCTCCTCAATTATCACTTGAATGTCTCCCATCTTAAAAGTAATTTGACTTGTGCCATAGTGTTTGGTTTGTCCTAACACCATAAAAGATCTATTTGAGCTCTCCCCATTCCTTAAGGGCTCTGGTCCTTTATTCATTCTGAACTCCTTTAATTGTTCATTTTTAAAGTTGCTTCCATATAAACTGGAAGTCGTTTTTACAAATCAACAATTGTTTCCAAGAAATTTCTTGCCTCTTTAGCACCACCACAATCTTTAAAGCTTTTTGAAATATTTACCGCATTCTCTTTATATTTAGAATTATCTAACACTTCATTGATTGCATTTAATATTTCTTCTTTGCCAATTGACTTTAGTATATGTCCAGCGCCAAGTTCTTCTACTCTAGTTGCCACTGCACCTTGCTCAGGCGTTTGTGGAAAAAGAATTAAAGGCACTTCAAAATACAATCCTTCAGAAGTAGAATTCATTCCACAATGCGTTATAAAAGCATCTGAAATCGACAAAACCGCCATTTGATCAACAGATTCATATACCTGGATATTATCAGGTAAATCACCAAAATAATCCTTATTGGTTCCCATAGAAACAATGACTTGATAATCTGTTGTTTTAAGAGCATCAATACAATTAAGATAAAACTTTTTATTCTTATTCACTGTCCCCATCGAAATATATACTGTTTTTTTTGCAGTCTTTGTTATGTGATTTTCAATAGGTCTAATTGATGGTCCTATAAAGCGGTATTTTCCTGAAAATGTATCTGCACATGGCTGAAAAAATCTGGATGTATATACAATCGTATTTGTATCGTTATCATTTTGAACTATATCAAGAATCCCTTTGATAGGGTAGCCTTTATCCTTTAACCTCTTGATCTGTTTATTTATCTTAGGCATCGCTAGAAGCATTTTTAAAATTTCTCCCACCCCACGCTTCATGTATTTAGATGAATGCTGATTAAAAGCAAATGTCGTAGTAGAAGATACATAGGGAATATTGTATTTCATTGCAGTCAATTTTCCCCAATAAGCAACTGAATCAGCAACAATAATATCTGGTTTGATTGCATCAACCTTTTCCGCCACCATTTCATCCAAAGCAAGTGTTGAACTTACAAGCAACTCTGTAGCGAATGCCATGTCTTTTCCAACTCTGTCTGCATTCTCCTTATCTTCCATTTCAAAGTCGTAACCATCACAGCTGATAAAATGAGCCCCTGCATTTTTAAGTTTTTCCCTAAATATCTCAAAAGAAAAATAATATACTTCATGTCCTGCATCAGTCATTTCCTTAACTATACCAAGTGTAGGATTTGTATGGCCATATGCTGGAATACAAAACCAAGCTATTTTCATTTTTCAACACCTCCACAAATTAAAAATTGTCTCTTTCTAGCCTTAATGATTAACGTATTAATCGATATCCCCATATTTAATTCACATGCTCTACATCTTTTATCTTGGTGAGTCCCACGTCCCACAAAAATATAATATGCATTAACTTAGCCAGAGTATATCATATCTTACTAGCGACCACATTTTCCTTCTTCGAAAAATCCAATTCTCTTTCACTCTCTCTGTAAAACTTAGAACCATCAGTTCATTGCACGAGCTAACAACCATTAAGATGTGTTTTAGTAATGTTGATTAGCCTATTTAATCAGTAATGGGTTAATAGAAAATGCTATTATACTTATTTTATCAACTCAGCACTTTTACACACTTACTTATCGACCCTCGACAACAAAACCACGCACTCAACATG
>JAAYGI010000059.1 GCA_012727815.1 Erysipelothrix sp. | reverse complement strand
TATCTTGTGCTGTTAAAGAGTTTTCTTTTCCTTTTAACTTACTTGGAATACCTGTATAGATAACTTCCCCACCCAAATGACCTGCACCTGGTCCCATATCTATAATGTAGTCTGCTTGACGCATGACTTCGACATTATGTTCTATAAGAATTACAGTACTACCATTATCAACAAGTTTATTAAGAATAACCATTAATACTTCTATATCCGACATATGTAGTCCAGTAGTAGGTTCATCCAAGATATAGATTTCACCCTTTTTGTGAAGCTCTGCAGCCAGTTTAATTCTTTGACACTCTCCGCCTGATAAAGTATCAAGTGGTTGTCCCAGTGTTAAATAAGATACTCCTACATTAATTAGAGTCTGTAGTGATTCTACAATCACTTTGTCTGTAAAGAATTCAACAGCATCTTCAAGTGAAAGTTCTAATACATCCATAATTGTTTTGTCTTGGTATCGCATTTCTAAAACTTCAGCTAAGTATCTTTGTCCATGACATTCAGGACATATAGATTCAACACCTTCTAGATATGCTAAATCAGTGAATATAACACCATTTCCTTTACAACTTGGACATCCACCTTTTGAATTGAAAGAAAATAATGCTTTATTTACATTATTTTCTTTTGCAAATAGTGTTCTAATACGATCAAATATTCCAGTGTATGTTGCGATGTTTGAATGACGCGTTGCATGTAATCCTTTTTGATCAATTACAATGCTTTCAGGATACGCTGCTACAAATTCTTGATGAATCAATGAACTCTTACCACTACCTGCTACACACTTACAACTGTTAATACCCTTTGAGGAATTTCAACTGATACATTCTTTAAGTTATTTGTTTTACAATCACTTAAATTTAATGTTTTATTGAATGTTCTAACGTCTTCTTTAATGTCTGGTAATGATAAAAGATGTTTACCTGTAACAGTATCACTTTTCAGTAACCCAGCTACATCCCCTTCATAACAAATCTTACCGCCAAATATTCCAGCTTTAGGACCGATATCAACAATGTGATCAGCTTCTAAAATAACATCTCGATCGTGTTCGACAACTAAGACTGTATTTTCTAAATCACGAAGGTGAACTAGCATCTTATTTAGATTGTGCACATCACGTGGATGTAAACCTACTGAGGGTTCATCAAATATATATAGTATTCCAGTAAGTGCTGAACTCATGTGTTTCATCATTTTAACACGTTGTGACTCACCACCACTTAGAGTACTTGTTTCACGGTTTATGTTTAAATAATCTAAACTCATACCAATTAAAAGATCAATTCTTTTAACAGCTTCATCAATTAAAGGTGCCACACTTTCATCTTCAATCTCAGTTAGGTATTTTCTTAATGCTGATAATTCCATTTCACCAACAGATGCAATACTCTCACCATTAATAAGACACTCTCTTTTTTCTTTATTGAAACGTAATCCTGAACATTCAGGATATTTTGAGTTATGTGTATACTCATCAATAATTTTCTGAGTTTTTTCAGAGTGTGCACTTAAGTCACGACTTACATATAGTCTATCAAACTTATTAATAACACCTTCATACTCAGCATTGGTGTCTTTACCACCAATTGTTGGAACTTTAATCTTTTGTTTTTCACCATAAAGTAAGAGTTCCAGTGTTTCTTCATCATAATCTTTTAAAGGTAAATCCATATCAAAGAAGTTTGACGCTTCATAGATAGTAAAATACCATCCACCTTTAGCAAATGCTGAAAACAAGAAAGCACCATCATTTAGTGATTTTTCCATATCAACAATCATATCCACTTTAATTGCATTTAAACGTCCTATTCCAGAACATTTAATACACATACCTAAAGGATCATTGAAAGAAAAACTATGTGCTGGACCACTGTATGGTAAACCTATACGTGAGAATAGAGGTCTTAAAAGCTGACGATATCTGAAATTGTGCCCAGTGTTGATCGTGAATTACCACCCATTGGCTTTTGATCTACAATCATTGCTGGATTTAAGTTCTGAATTGACAATACATCAGGTTTTGAATATTTTGGTAAAAACGTTTGAATAAACGTTGAATAAGTTTGATTAAGTTGTCTTGAAGCTTCATGTGCTATTGTATCGAATACAACAGAACTTTTACCACTTCCAGATACACCTGTAAATACTGTTATTTTATTTTACGGAATTACTAAATCAAGATTTTGTAAATTATTCTCGTTCATTCCTTTTATAATTAATGAACCAAATGACATCTTCTACCTCCATTGAGCAGAAGAGAATTATACACAATTGGGTCACTTGATTCAAGTGTTTTGTTTGAGACTGTCTTTAAAGTAATATAAAAGCGCTGCATAACAACACCTTTAAAATTATATAATTTACTCTATTTTTATTAGATGATATCCAATACCATTTTTAAAGCATGGGATGCTGATAATGAACGAATGCGTTCTCTATCATTACTATAATTTCTAGATAAGTTTAAAGTCTTTACTAAAGTCCTCTCTTTATATTTAACACATACATAAACAAGTCCTACTGGCTTTGTCTTTGTTGCACCTGTTGGTCCTGCAATACCTGTAATGGCTACTGATACATCAGAATCAGATAACTCTAATAAATTTCCTGCCATTTCAATTGCTGTTTCTTCAGATACAGCACCATAATTCGATAATGTCTCTAGTTTAACGTTTAGAAGTTTATGTTTAACAGCATCACTATAGGTAACCAAGCCCATTTCATATACTTTAGAACTTCCTGGGATATCGGTAAGTCTTTTTCCTAAAAGACCCCCAGTACAACTTTCCGCACTTGATAGTTTCAAGTTGTTTTCTGTGAGTTTCTTAATAACAGCCGCTTCTAATGTTGGTCCATCAACACTATATACATTGTCTTTAAATATATGGCATACCTTATCAATCAGTGGTTTCATTAAACTTTCTGCTTCTTCTACTGAATTAGCTGAAGCAGTAATTCTTAAATAAATACCATTATTACCTGAATAAGGTGCTATGGTTGGGTTAGATAATGATTTCATTTCTTTTTCTAAAATATCTTCAACTAAAGATTCACCGATATCAAATAGATATACACGATGTGAGATGATTGTTTTTCCTGTCATTTTCATAAAGTATGGTTTAACAGACTTCTCAAACATATCATACATCTCACTTGGAGGTCCTGGTAAAAGAACTATGATCTTATTATCTTTTTCTATTAAAATTCCAGGTGCTGTCCCTCGATAGTTGGTTAATATCTTAGCACCTTTAGGGACAAGTGCTTGTTTTCTATTATTGGGTGTCAGTACTCTGTTTGACTTTCCAAATATATCTACAATTCGGTCATATGATACCTGATCAAACTCTAGTTCAAGATTTAATATTTTAGCAACAACTTCTTTTGTCATATCATCATATGTAGGTCCTAAACCACCACTTAAAAATATGATATCTGAGCGATTGAGTGCTCTTTTGATTGTATCGGTTAGTCTTTCTTCATTATCACCTACAGCTGTATGGTAATAGCAATTAATTCCCAACTCAACGAGTTGTCTTGTTATGTACTCTGAGTTTGTATCTACAATGTCACCCAAGAGTATTTCACTTCCTACAGTTATTATTTCAGATTTCATATAAGCCTCCTATTTTACTAATAATACCATAGTTAGTTATTAAGTACATATATGATATAATATTTTTGAAAGATGAGGTTTTTTATGAAATTATTTGAAGAAGCTAATATTGGAAGTATGACATTAAAAAATAGATTCGTGATGCCACCCATGTGTATGTACAAGGTTGATAAAGAAGATGGTGTTGCCAACTCATTTCATACAGCACACTACACAAGTCGTGCTATTGGACAGGTTGGTTTAATTATCCTTGAAGCAACAGGTGTTGTACCTGAAGGCAGGATAACCGATCTTTGTCTTGGCATTTGGAATGACACACAAAAAGATGCACTTAAAGTTATCGTTGATGCAGTTCATGAGCAAGGTTCAAAAATTGCTATCCAGTTAAATCATGCTGGGCGTAAAACGACAACTAAAGGTAATATTATTGTTGGACCAAGTGCTCTTGCATTTAGTGATGATTATCAAACACCTAAAGAAATGACACAATCAGAAATCAAGCAAATGATTGAAGATTTCACCTTAGCTGCTAAAAGAGCAAATCAAGCAGGTTTTGATGCCATTGAACTACATATGGCTCATGGTTACTTACTTTCTAGTTTCATGAGTCCTGTCTCAAACAAACGTATTGATAAATATCATAATCCTGCTGTTCTTTTTAAAGAATTGATGGATTCTATTAAAACTGTATGGCCACAAGATAAACCAATCATAGTACGTGTCAGTGCAACAGATTATGAACCTGATGGTTATGATACAAAAGATGTTGCAACCATGTTAAAACCAATCCTTGGTGATATTGATGCAATTCACGTCTCATCAGGAGGTATTACCCCTACTAACCCTAAGGCATACCCTTCATATCAAGTTGAGTTTGCAAGTGAACTTAAGACTTTAACAAATATCCCAGTGATCGCTGTTGGACTTATCACAACAACTGAACAATCAATTGATATTATTGAAAACAACAGAGCTGATTTTGTAGCTATCGGAAGAGGCTTACTCAGAAACCCTCACTTTGTTTTAGAAAGTTACATGAGTACACGACAAAAGGATAAGATTCCCTTTTCCTACCGACGTGGATTTAGATAAGACATATAAAAAAACCAGGATGCCTTCTATTATTAGAAAAGGCAACCTGGTTTTTTATGTTTTAATCAGTTTCTTCTAAAGAAATCTGGAATACCTGAAGGATCTTCCTCAGGTTCCACTTCTTTATTAATATTTGGTGTTGTGTGTGATTTCATTTTGAAATCTTTATTGAATTTATTACGAACTTCATGTTCTTCAGCATCATCTTCGAATCCTGTAGCTATTAAAGTAACGATAATTGCATCACCAATGTTGTCATTGATTGCAACTCCAAATATAATTTCCATATCAAATCCAGCTGCATCTCTAATATAGTCTACTGCTGCACTTGCGTCCATTATATTCATTGTCTCACCACCTGTAACGTTGATGATTGCTTTTTTAGCTCCTTGAATTTTAGCTTCTAGAAGTGGTGATGTGATTGAGGACTCTGCCGCTTTAACAGCCTTGTTCTCACCTTCTGCCATACCAATACCAATCAATGCTGCACCTTGTTGTTTCATAATTGATTTAACATCGGCAAAGTCTAAGTTAATAAGTGCTGGAACAGCGATTAAGTCAGTGATTGTTTGAACACCTTGTCTTAATACATTGTCTGCTTCTAAGAATGCTTCTAAGAATGGGATATTTCCAATTACTTCTAGTAATTGATTGTTACTGATAATAATAAGAGAGTCTACATGCTTTTTAAGTTCATCTAAACCACTTGCTGCATTACGTCCTCTACCTGGACCTTCAAATAAGAATGGTTTTGTAACAATACCAACTACCAATGCACCTTCCTCTTGTGCTATTTTAGCAACAAGTGGAGCCGCTCCAGTACCTGTACCGCCACCCATTCCAGCTGTAACGAATATCATGTCTGCACCCTTTACAATGGCACGTAGATCATCTTCACTCTCTTCAGCTGCTCTTTTACCAAAGTCAGGGCTACCACCAGCACCAAGACCACCTGTTAAGTCAGGTCCTAATACGATTTTGTTATTTACAGGAGAAGACTCTAAGGATTGAATATCTGTATTTGCTACAAAAAACTCAACACCTTGCATACCCTCTTCTACCATGCGGCTCACAGCATTACACCCTGCACCACCTACACCAATTACTCTTATAACTGCTTTATTGTTTCTTGTCATCTTATAACCCTCCTGTTATTCTACGAATAAATCTTTTAATAATTTTGTAAAGTTCGCACTACCAGATTTAGAGATTTCTGTATTCTCTTTCTCTTTGTAGATCATTTTTTGATAAAACTCTTTTTCATCAATACTTGAACTTGATGCTTCTTTAAAGTTTACGATATCTTTGTAATAATAGAATGCACCAATAAGTGCTGTAAATACTGGATCCTTAACACCAAAAGTTGTTGGTATATAAACATCCACCTTCTTAGAACTTACGCTTTCCATTACAGTTTTCAATCCCGTAACAAGACTTGCTTCACCTGTTAAGACAAAACTAGCATCTCCATATTCAAATATAGGTTGTGATACTTCTGAAATGTTTTCCAATATTTTTATAACATCAGGACCAATATAATCTAAAAGTTCCTTCTTACTCAAGCTATGATCACCAGATTTGGTTGACCATACAAATATAGGGTCTTCTGATGCTTCATCACTGCTTACATCTAAATTATAATAAAGAAGTCTTTCAGTGATATCTTCATTAAATCCATATAAGTATTCCATCTTTTCAAACATTCTTTTGAAACTGTCTTCAACAATGACATTTGTGATCAATTGCCCTTTGTTGAATAAAGTTAATTTGGTTGAATGTCTTTCTAGATTTACTGCAATGATCGGCTTTTCAATAGAATGCTCAAATAAAGAAGCTTCTTTAGCTAGTGCCAAATCATGTAACACAATATCAATAATCTTAAGACCTGTACTCTCTACAAGTTTAAGGTATTCAAATATCGGTTCTGTATCACAGAAGAAGCAACTTGCTTCAACACTCATTGTATGACATCTTTCGTTCAATGGTAATTTACGTGTTGCAATACCATTAATATGATATCGATTCACAGATACATTCACCATAACTTTATCTTTACCGTAACTGTTTTTTCCAAATTCAGAATATACATTGATTAAATCTTCTTTAGTAACGTATTCGTCGATAAGCGTTGTTTGTAAATCATGGTTCATAACCATCCCAATACTGGGTACCAACATTAAAACGGAAGTTATTTGGCTTCCGATGTTTTTTGATGCATTTGCTATACTTTTTAATATCGCTTCGCGTATACTGCTGTTGTTTATAATTTTGTTGTTTTCTATTCCTTTATGTGCAACCCGTTCTACTTTTAAGATGTTTAATCTACCGTTATAGAACTGGCCAACGATTAACCGAACTTCGTGATCTGCAAGTTCTAAGGCTGCGAGTATTTTCTTTTCCAAATCGTGACCTCCTGTATTATAGTAATAGTATCATAACTGATAGTTTTATTAAAGTGTATCTGAATATTTTCTCTGTTTTATCACATATAATGTCAAAATACCAATACATCTGATTTTTCATCACTTTATCTAGGAATTATAGAAATATGTGGTATACTCTATTAGTAACTCATTAAAAGAAAAAGAATTGGTTATCTATTGATATCAATGAACAGCTATGATATACTTAT
>JAAYGI010000058.1 GCA_012727815.1 Erysipelothrix sp. | reverse complement strand
GGACCATCATGTTCTTAAAGATATAGATTTAGAGATTGGGAAAAATCAGATGATATCTTTTTCAGGACCTTCAGGATGTGGGAAGTCGACATTACTGAATATTATAGGTCTTTTGGATATACCAACAAGTGGGGAGTCCGTTATATTTGGTAATGCTAATCCCAAACCTTTTTCTAAGGAAGCTGTTAAAATTTTGAGAAATAACATAGGCTATTTGTTTCAAGATTTTGCCTTGTTAGATAATAAAAGTGTAAAATATAATCTAATTATGGCGCTTTCTTATGAAAAGTTAAGTCGAATTCAAAAAGTGAATAGAATAAACGATACACTGAAAAAAGTAGGCCTAGAAGGATTCATTGATAAAAAGCTTTCTGAATGCTCGGGTGGTGAACAGCAAAGAATTGCTATAGCAAGACTACTACTAAAGCCCTGTAATGTTGTTTTGTGTGATGAACCAACAGGAAGTCTAGATGAAGAGAATAGGGACAAAGTCATGGAACTTTTACTTCTTCTTAAAGAGGAAGGAAAAACAGTGGTTATTGTTTCACATGACCCTGATGTGATATCCTACTCAGATGTTTCATATGTATTTGAAAATGGGAGACTGAAATCGAAGACACATATTTAGTAAAAACAAAAGGATTGAATTTCTCCTTATTTAGAGAAATTCAATCCTTTTTATATCTTCTTGTAATTCAAACTATATAGTCTTACTTCTTAGCCAATTAACAAGTTCATGATCTTTTATCAATAAGAAATCAGATAAGAACATATCAATGCAGGTATAGTCTAATCGGAATTGATGTTTTAATGTTTTGAATACTACAGTGTTATCTTGAATAACAGCAATCCATCCAAGACCACCCAGTATCAGATTATGTAAAGACTTTTCTCCATCATCTGGCATTTCTTTTAATACAAGTCCTTTTATAAATGTTAAAGCTCTATATGAAGGGATTGTATTATAAGAAATAATAGAACCATTATTGTAATTGTTTAGATTTGCAATAGCATCATAAGATTTAAGAGTGGTAATGATTGCATCAGAGCGTTCCAGTGCATAGTGTTGGAAGGTTGCAAGATCAAGTGTAGTTTGAGGATGAAATTCTATATCATTTTTAAGTGTTCTTACTGTAAGTTCATAAGATATTTCATCTTTTAAATCAGGAAGTACGCTAATACCATGTTTCTCAAGCTTGCTTAAAGGCATCATAAATGCAGGTGCTGGGGAAAAGTTTGCGATAAGGGTCGTTTCTAATCCTTGTGCTTGTAAGTGAAGTGATAGGTCAATTAAAGTGTTATCCAGTGATTCCTTAAAGCTGCTAATATTATTATTTAGTGACAATTGTTCTTGGTCTAAAACGATTGTTTGAGATATGTGATGTAATCCAATGATTGATACTTTCATAATAACCTCCCTTTTTATTCATTATAGCATGCTTTTACATGCTTTGAATGTAAATTTACAAGTATGCGTGTTATAATAAATGTGATTTGAAATGAGGTAGAAATAATGAATAAAGTACGCGTAAGATACGCACCAAGTCCAACTGGATTTTTACATATCGGTAATGCAAGGACTGCATTATTCGATTTTTTAGTTGCAAAACACTATGGTGGAGACTTTGTATTAAGAATTGAAGATACAGATATTGAAAGAAATGTTGAGGGTGGAGAAGCATCTCAAATGGAGTACCTAGAGTGGTTAGGAATTATTCCTGATGAATCACCAGATAAACCGAACCCTAAATATGCACCATACAGACAAATGGAAAGACTGGATATCTATAAAGAATATTCAGATAAACTTATTGAATTGGGTCATGCATATAAATGCTACTGTACACCAGAAGAATTAGAAGCAGATTACGAAAAGCAAAAAGCTGAAGGACATGTTTCAACACGTTATTCTCAAAAATGCTTACATTTAGATGAAGAAACGAAACTTACAAATGAAAAAGAAGGAAAAAGTTTCTCAATTAGATTAAAAGTACCAACAGATACACAATATAAATTCGATGATATGGTTCGTGGTGAAATCACTTTCGAGTCAAAAGATATCGGAGACTGGGTAATTGTTAAATCAAATGGTATCCCAACATACAACTTTGCGGTTGTAATTGATGATCACCTTATGGAAATAAGTCATGTATTTAGAGGTGAAGAACATATCTCTAATACACCAAGACAAATGATGTTATTTGAAATGTTAGGTTGGGAAATCCCACGTTATGGACATATGACATTGATTGTTAATGAAGAAGGTAAAAAATTATCAAAACGTGATCATTCTGTAATGCAGTATATTTCACAATATAAAGAACAAGGTTATTTACCAGAAGCAATGTTTAACTTCATGGCTTTATTAGGGTGGTCACCAAAAGGTGAGGATGAACTGTTTACAGTTGATGAACTGATTGCACAATTTAGTGAAACAAGATTATCAAAATCCCCATCAATGTTTGATGTTAAGAAATTAACATGGGTAAACCACCAATACTTAAAAGCAAAAGAAGATTCAGAGTGGTTATCATTTGTTAGACCCTTTGCAGAAGAAGCTTTTGATTTAAGTAATAAAGATGATGCTTGGGTAAACCAAATGTTACTTTTATATAAAGAACAAACACAATATGGAGCAGAAATTAAAGAAAGCATTAAAATTTTCTTTGAAGACCCAGTACTTTCAGATAATGCAAAAGATGTATTGTCATGGGAAACAACACCTGTTATTGCAAAAGCATTCTTAGATGCTTTACCACAAGAGTGGACAGTTGAAAACTTAAAAGAAGCTTTCAATGTTGCAAAAACAGAAACTGGTATTAAGGGTAAACCATTATTTATGGGTTTACGTGTATCAGCAACACTTCAAGACCATGGTCCTGATTTAATGAGCAGTTTATATCTATTGGGTCGTGAAACACTCGAAAGACGATTAAAGGCTTATGTTACATCAGTTTAAGAAAACAAATGAGCGTAAAGTGATGCGTGATCCTGTACATGGATATATTAATGTTGATTATCAAGCGATATGGGATCTTATCGGAACTGCTGAATTTCAAAGGTTACGACGTATACATCAATTAGGTGGAACATTACAGGTTTATCATACTGCTGAACATTCTCGTTTCGGACACTCTTTGGGTGTCTACGAGATTGTTCGCTTAATGATAGAGAACATTAAAAACCTAAAGGATACACTTTCAGAATATGAACAAGTAGCGGTACTGTGTGCTGGTCTTTTGCATGACCTAGGACATGGTCCCTTTTCACATTCTTTTGAATCTGTAACATCTGTTAATCATGAATTGATGACAAGACGTATTATTTTAGAAGACACAGAGGTTCATAGTGTCCTAAAGTCAGTGCATCCAAGTTTACCCCAGGATGTAGCAGATATCATCGCCCATGAGCACAAAAACCCGCTCTTGGCACAGATGATATCATCCCAAATGGATGCAGATAGAATGGATTACTTATTAAGAGACTCTTATTTTACAGGCGTATCTTATGGGGAGTTTGATTTATTCAGAATCCTAAGAACTCTTAGAATTGTGGACAATACAATAGCAGTTAAAGAAAGTGGAATTCATGCTGTAGAAGATTACATCATGGCAAGGTATCAAATGTACTGGCAAGTATATCTACATCCAGTATCAAGAAGTTATGATGCCATTCTACTATCAATATTTAAAAGAATAAAAGACCTCATGGTTACACATCCTGAAATCGTAAGTGAAGCACCTGCTTTTCTTCCTATATTTGAAGATGAAGAAATTAGTATTAAAGATTATTTATATCTTGATGAACCAACATGTCTTGCAGGATTCAAAGTATTTATGAATTCTAAAGATGATATCTTAAGAGATTTAACAAGGCGACTTCTTAATAGAGACCTTTTCGCTTATAAAGATATTAAAGAAGAAAAAGATTTCACAGATATTGAAGCAAAAGTAGAAGCATCTACTTTCGACACAGCATACTATGTACAAGAAGACCATCTAACACAAACCCTATATAGTCCTTATAAAGCACACGATAATGCAAGTGTTTGGATTTTAAAGGATAACTCTTTAGTAGAACTATCGAAAGCATCTATTATTGTAAGAGGATTTGTTAAAGGTGATAAGAAACAAGATAGAAAAGTATTCTATCCAAAAGAAATTGAACAACAGGAGTTATAGATGAATAAAGCAGTAAGAAGAAAAATAAGACAAAGATTAATTGAACATTTCCCACCTCACACAGTCACATTTATATTCAGTGGACTGTCAATTAGAAAAAGTGCAGATGCAAACTATCCATTTCATGTAAATAGAAACTTCCTTTATGCAACAGGTATAGAAGAAGAGGCTGCAATCTTAGTATTTGATAATGGTAATGAAATACTCTTTTTAAGAGATGTAGATCCAGCGATGGAAAAATGGAACGGTCATTACATGAGAATTGAAGAAGCACAAGAAATATCAGGCATTAAAGATGTTCGTTATTTCGAAGGATTCGAAGCTTATCTTGAAAAAATATTAAGTCGCAAAACACGTATTGGTTTAGACTTAGATCAAAATCATTTCTCAGAAACAGCATATGGTTCAGCTGTATCAATGGCAGACTATGTTGGTATTGAAAGAGTTATTGATGTTACAGAGATATTCGTAAGATCTAGAATGTTGAAATTCCCAGAAGAAGTTGAAGCAATTAAACATGCTGCAGTTATCAGTGATATTGCAATTAAAAGTATGTTGCATGAGATGAAACCAGGAAACAATGAAAATGATATGGCATCTAAATTCCTTTATGAAGCACACAAACATCAAGGTGGATTGATGTTTGATACAATTATCGCTTCTGGAAAAGAAGCAACAGTGCTTCACTATATAGAAAATAATCAAGAACTTAAAGATGGAGAACTTGTCTTAATGGATCTTGGTGTATGTGTAAATGGTTATGGTGCAGATATCTCACTAACATATCCTGTAAATGGCACATACAGTCCACGTCAAAAAGAAGTTTATGAAGTGGTACTTGAAACATATGAAGCTGTAATAGCAGCAATTAGACCAGGTGTTAGTTTATTAGAATTAAATGAACTTGCAAAAGAAAAACTTGCACAAGGTTGTAGAACACTGGGACTAATTAAGAGTAATGATGAAATTGATCGTTACTACTACCACAGTATTGGACATTCATTGGGACTGGATACACATGATGTGTGGACAAGTCGCGATTTCCCCCTTGAAGCGGGTAATGTCATTACGGTTGAACCGGGTCTATATATCGAAGAAGAAAGTATCGGTATTAGAATAGAAACAGATATCTTGGTAACAGAGACAGGTTCAGAAGACCTTGCACCACAAACACTAAAAGGTGTTGAAGAAGTTGAAGCATATCTAAAAAGCATCCAATAATATATCTTTTAGTGAATAAAATGATATAAACTCAAAAAGACTCAAGTAGTCTTTTTGTTTTTAAAAGAGATACAAAAAAGTTTACAAAAAATTTACATCCAATCAAGCGTATTAAGTTGTATTAAGGTATCAGTTACGATACTATAGAGAGCGTAGGTGATTTATATGAAAATCAAATGGAATTCCAAGTATACTACAATTGCGGTATACAGTTTATTAGTAAGTTTCAGTACCATCGTATTCTATTTAATAGCATCACAAGTTGATTCATTTAGATTACAATTGGGAAAATATTTAAGTGTCTTCACACCCTTTATTATGGGGTTTGTGATTGCATATCTCTTTAATTTCATATTAGAGTTTTATGAAGAAAAATTATTAAAGAATTTGAAGAAGAAAAACATAAGAAGACTTCTAGGGGTATTGTTAACATATATCACAGCATTCTTTATGTTTATCTTATTTTTAGAATTTGTGTTTCCACAAGTCTTAGACTCTATTATAGGGATAGTAAATGATATGCCTGTTTATATTAAAGAAGTCAGTGATTACATTCTAAAACTAGAACAAAAATTAGATCTACCTGATGACTTAAAGAAAATCTTAATGTCTAAATGGGCAGAGTTTATGGATTTCATGTTAGTCTTTGGTACAAATTTATTACCGAAAATAGGTAACTTTACAAAAACATTAGTTTCAAGTATTTGGAATATCATCTTAGCATTGATTATTTCTGTTTACTTGTTGATTGATAAAGAGCAACTGCTCGCACTTGTTACAAAGATTACCAAGAGTTTATTATCAGAAGAACGTGCTTCAAGATTTGTTGAACTGGTTCATCGTGGTGATAATATATTTGGAAAGTTTTTAAGTGGAAAAGTCCTAGACTCATTAATAGTAGGGGTATTAACATTTGTTGTACTTTCTATTGTTAAGATGCCATATGCAAGTCTTATCGCATTTATAATTGGTGTGACTAACATCATTCCATTCTTTGGACCCTTTATTGGTGCCGTTCCATCTTTCTTTATTATTGTATTTCAATCACTACCCATGGCACTATGGTTTATATTGATAATATTTGTTATCCAACAAATTGATGGTAATATCATTGGACCTAAAATATTAGGAGATTCACTTGGTATCTCAGCATTTTGGATTCTATTCTCATTACTCATTGCCGGAAAACTCTTCGGATTTATAGGACTTGTTATTGGTGTACCGCTATTTGTATTCATTTATTCCATAATAAAAGATAATGTAGAAGCACGCCTAAAACTTAAAGAACTACCCACAGAAACAGCTGCCTATATTAATAATAAAGAAAAACAGTAAGTAATTGTGGTAATTAATGTTTTAGGCTTGACAAAAACTGTATATTTTCTATAATGCAATAAGTAATAAGGAGTGATCTATATCAAAGTAACTTTAGTAGCACATCAAAATTCAAAAGATGCCAGTGTAAAAACTGTGGACAAAGCGGCGCAAGTGTTGGATTTTGAACAAACTGTACGGATTGTTTATCAAGATGATGCAGGTGGTATTAATACACTGGATGTAGGAACAAATTATATACATATGCAAAGAGATCATGAGTGGATAACTCAAATGATATTTACCAAAGGTAAAGGCTCTAGTGCAAAAGTTATCAGTCAAGAAGGAGAACTTAGATTTAACATAAACGTTGTTAAACTAGAAATTGATTCTCAAAGACTCTATGTAAAATATCAACTTTTACAAGACAATGCTTTAATAGATACTCATACATATTTTGTGGAGTGGCGTAAGGAGGAAGAAGCATGGCAGGAAATTCATTAACAGAAATCGCTTATAGCATCCTGAAGAAAAATAAAAAATCTGTTTTATTTAACGAACTTTGGAAAGAAGTAAGTGAGGAAAAAAACTTTACTGAAGATATGAGTAAGCGTAAGATAGCATCATTTTATAACGCATTAATGCTAGATGCTCGTTTTATTTCATTAGATCAAAACTTCTGGGATTTACGCGAACGTTATGTTGAAGATACACTTAAAATTGATCCAGATTTAACCATGGATGCTGATTATGATGAAGATTACGAATATGACGATCTTTTAAATGAATAAAATTGAAAACTGAAATTAATTTTGTTAAAATTAATAAGGGCACGATGCTTCCGGTGGAGGCATCTGTTTTTATGTAGAAAAGGAGATTATAAATGGCGAAATATATATTTGTTACAGGTGGAGTTGTATCTGGTATTGGTAAAGGCATCATTGCTGCATCAATTGGTAGACTCATGAAAAATAGAGGATTCAAAGTTTACATGCAGAAATTTGATCCATATATTAATGTTGACCCAGGAACCATGTCTCCTTACCAACACGGTGAAGTTTTTGTTACCCAAGATGGTATGGAAGCAGACTTAGACTTAGGACACTATGAAAGATTTATTGATGAAGAGTTAGATCATAATGCTGATATTACCACAGGGTGGGTATATCAAAATGTAATCAATAAGGAAAGACGTGGTATGTATAAAGGGGCTACTGTTCAAGTAATTCCTCATATCACTGATGAAATTAAAAATAAAGTATATCAAGCAGCTGAGGAATCAAATGCTGATATTATCATTACTGAAATTGGTGGAACAGTAGGAGATATTGAATCCTTACCTTTCTTAGAAGCTGTAAGACAAGTTCATACAGAACAAGATAGAGAAAATGTTTTATTTATTCATACAACACTGGTTCCAAAAGTTCCAGCAAGTAATGAATTAAAAACAAAACCTACACAACACAGTTTTAAAGAACTGATGTCTTTAGGAATTAAAACAAATATCATTGTTACACGTTCAGAAAAACCACTAACAGATGATATGAAAGAGAAAATTGCTTTATTCTGTAACGTTAGAAAAAATGCAATTATCGAATCTTTAAATGTTGAAAACTTATATGAATTGCCATTAAAATTCCAACAACAAGAATTAGACACATACATATTACATAAACTTGGATTATCTGATGCACCTGAAGCAGATATGAAAGAGTGGACTGCAATGATTGAAAGAGCTAAGAATGTTACGGAAAATGTTAAGATTGGTTTAGTAGGTAAATATGTTCAAGTAACAGATACATACTTTTCCGTATC
>JAAYGI010000057.1 GCA_012727815.1 Erysipelothrix sp. | reverse complement strand
TAATAAGATAAATGGTATCCTTGTTATCGCTATGGGTGTATTATCTGCATTAAAACTTGTTAACTTGGGTGATATTAAACAAGTATCAGACACATTTAGAATGGATGCATCTAATAAACTTGGGAATTGGATTTTTATTCCATCATTAATAATCGCATTTGGTGCATTTGTATTTGCATCCTTATTACCTAAAGTAGCAGGATCTGCTTTATCAGCATCAGATCTTGGATACATTGCTATTGGTATCTCAGCATTTTTAGGACTTATGAGTTTATTAGCTATTACAAAGTCACCAAGTTCATATATTGTAGAGGATGGATCACGTCTTGTTAGAACAATGGGATCATTTCTAATACTACCTCAGTTATTAGGTGCATTGGGAGCAATCTTTACAGCAGCAGGCTTGGGTAATGTTGTCGCATATATTGTAGGTTCTATGATACCTGAAGGTAATATCTTCTTAGGTGTTGTTGCTTATGTTGTAGGTATGGCATTATTTACAATGATTATGGGTAATGGTTTTGCAACATTCACTGTTATTACAGTAGGTGTTGGTATTCCATTTGTTATATCTCAAGGTGCAGACCCTGTCATCGCAAGTGCTCTTGCAATGACAGCAGGATTCTGTGGAACCTTAATGACCCCTATGGCAGCAAACTTTAACATAGTCTCTGCCACCTTGCTTGAAACCAAGAATGAATATACAGTTATTAAATACCAAGTGCCATTCGCACTTGCAATGCTTGTAGCACATATATTTATGATGTACTTCTTTGCATTTTAGAAAGGACTAATTATGAAAAAAATATTAATCACAGGATTTGATCCCTTTGGTGGAGAAACAATGAATCCTGCTTATGAAGCAGTTAAACTTGTACCCAATGAAATTAAAGGTGTAAAAATTATCAAACTTGAAGTACCAACGGTATTTAACAAGTCTATAGCGGTATTAGATACCGCTATCACAGAAATAGAGCCAGATGTTGTAATCAACGTAGGACAGGCTGGAAACCGCTTTGGTATCACACCTGAAAGAATTGCAATCAATGAAGACGATGCACGTATTAAAGATAATGAAGGTAATCAACCCATTGATACAAAGATATTCGAAGGTGGTAAGAATGCATACTTCAGTACACTACCTATTAAAGCAATGGTAGAGCACATTAAATATAAGGGAATACCAGCATCTGTATCCAATACAGCTGGGACATTTGTTTGTAACCACCTTATGTATGGACTTATGTATCTTATTGATACAAAGTATCCAAACATAAGAGGTGGATTCATCCATGTACCGTATGCTACAGAACAAGTTATAGATAAACCTAACAGTCCATCACTGTTGAACGTCACTTAAAACCATCACATTGAAGTCAGATTAAAATACAAAGATTTATGCAGATATACATAAATATTATAGTTAAATGCACTCCATTCCAACAAAAAAAATCAGATTAAAATACAACAAAAAACAAACAAAACAGTCACCCATATAATTTATAGTGACTGTTTTTTAATTGATTGCCATTTCATCGGTGGCTTTGAATACCACCTCTTGATCAATATTAAGAGATTTAGATAGCTGACCAATATTTAAAGAATGTGACAAGAGTACGTTCAGTCTTCTTATACTACCTAGGGAATTACTTACTAGCGCAGCAATTGCTTCTTTTGTAAACAAAGGTTCACTACGACCAGCAGTACGTAATTTTATTTCAATATAATTCTCAACTTCATCTGCTTCGATTCCAACTATCTGGTAGTTGGAAATAATTCTTTGCCTTAGAGGGTCAAGTATTGCTCTGGATAAAGTTACATTTAAACTTGGTAAACCAGTCATAATAACAATGCATTTATTTGCAGTGTCCATATCAAAGTTAAAGAGCATTACCAAGTCTTGTAAGACTTCACCTTTTAGGTGTTGGGCCTCATCTAAGATAATAACAGGTGTAATTCTTTGTCTGTCATACAGTTCGAGAATGCGATCTCTAATTTGATGAAATAGTTCAATTTTTTTTGAACGTGGTTCCAAGTTTAGACCTATCGCGAGTGAACGATAGAAGTCCATTGTTGTTAGAGTCGACATCGACAAATAACACACTTTATACAATTGAGGGTTTAAGCTATCTACAAACTGCTTCATCGTGAACGTTTTTCCAGTTCCTGATGCCCCTGTATAAAGGCCTATTCCACGTGACCTTTTAAGATAATTGAGCCGATGTAGCATTTCTTTGTGGTCAAGCAAATCAACGGAAATCACTACTTCTTTTTCGAAGGGGTTATATTTCAAACCATAGTATGCTAAGTTTTTCATTAGTAATGATCCTCCAAGTTGGTCAAGAGTGGTTGATTACGTTTAATCTTACTATTTTCAACTTTATTGACTTCATATATTTGATTATATTCAATACCATCAACATGGAATACTTGGGATAAATCCGGTTGATATTTAATATCTATTTTTCTACCTATATACCCTTGTGTAATCTCAAATACTTTCTTTTCCAGCTTAATTGTTGCATCATTTCCTACTTTTCTAACTGCAGAATGAAGAAAGGATTGGTTCACAAATTCAACATCATGATAGCGAATTAAGTCTTTGTCTTTCAGATATCTATCCCAAGGTGTTTCTTTTAAGGAAGCATGATTCACGTGGTTCTTATTATTGGTAAATATTTCGAGTGAATCATTGAGTGCTTCAGTGGTGGTGAATTCGTTATAGTTAATGTTATACATCCACCCCTCTTTAATACTTTTAAAAGTGCGCTCTACTTTACCTTTTTGGTTTCCATGGTAGACTTGTGCTCTTTTTAAACCAATTCCAAGTGTTGCGCATATAATTTCAAGTTGTTGGTTTCTATAGGGCGTACCATTATCTGTATATAGTCTTTTTGGTACACCATACTTAAGTATTGCATCCTTAAGGACCTTTTGCACGTTTACGCTATTATCAGCCAAGAAGATATTATGCCCTACAATCATGCGGGAAGCATCATCAACGATCGCTATGATATATGTCTTTAACTTTTGTTTTCCTACTGTAAGAAAAGGACCATGAGAGGTATCTATTTGCCATAGATCGTTAGAAAATTCCATATCAAATGCACGCATATCCTCTTGGACTAGTGCACCAATGATTGGTTTTATTTTTGCAATATACCTTTGGACAGTTGTTAAAGAAGTATCATTAATTTTTATAGTTCCTTCAGAGACAAGTTGTTCGTAAATACTTAAAGCAGTTCTTTTAGGACGTTTTTCTTTTATATTGTATATTATATTTTTCTGGACCTCTGTTAGTGCACGGTGATTTCCTCGATCTTGTCTTTTTTTATCTTTCAAACCTTCAAAACCATATTTTCTATATTTTGCATGCCACATCCGCAGTGTTGCTGGTCTAATTACCTTGAGTTCTCCATTAGGAAAAAGAACCTCTGTTTTTGAAATTCTTTCATAGTATTGATTCGCAGAAACATCCGGATAATCTTCATTGATCACGGGTAAAATCATCTCATATCTTAGCAAAGCCTTTTTTTCGACTGACATATTATGTCCTCCTTCTATCTTATATTACTCTTAAATGATACAACGAGTATTATTTAGGTAGTAGGGCTAAACTCTGTGATTCTAAAAATGAAAATTATCATGATGTATTAATTTGCATAAAGTTGTATTTGAACTTATTTATGAACAACTTGCAAATATTGAAAGGATCATTATGTTGCAAGTCTATTCTTAGAATTTTTAAAGCATGATGATGCCTTTCGTAATACTGATTTTTTAAATATCTTAAATACCCTTTAGAGAGGTCTAATTCATTAGATGTTTTTTTTATAGAAGAACTTAAGATACTCGAGATAACCTCTATTATAAAAGGTGCAACGTAGCGTTTGAATTTTATTATATAGTCAGGAAGTAATGAAAACGTACGATAACAACTTTCGCAATAAAGCCGATTTAACTCGATAACTGTATGCCTATCGGATGACAAGTATATATTCCTTTCATATTTTCCATGGTATTTCAATAATGGAGATTTGCAACGAGGGCATTTAAGATACTTTAATTGTTTATTATAATGATTATCATAGTTTTTTTGTAGTATTTTGGATATTTTATCGTTTGATGCTTTCATTATTTGTTTAAATGTTTTATAATTCATATGGCTTCCTTTCTTTTCTTGTTTTGTCTAGTAACTCAACAATAATTGATAAGAAGCCTTTTGTCTATAAAAAATGACAATTTATTAAAATATGAATGTTTAAAATGCACTTTAGAATAATATAACCACGTGGTATATTATTCTAAAGTGCATTTTTTATAGTGTTTTGTGTTGGTATAAAGTGAGAGGCTACACTATGACTATCAGGATTTATTGGAGAAATTTAATATTCTACATTCGATGAGTGCTCCTGGCACACCAGTAGATAATGCAGTCATTGAATCGTTCCATAGGACAATTAAACGTGAATTAATTTATCCTAATAAACACAAAACAAAAGCTGAAATGAGAGTTTTGATTGAAAATTATTTAAATGACTATTACACCAATGAACGAATTCATACAAAATTTATGACAACACCTTCAAGGGAAGAAGAAAGATTAAGAGAACTTAACTAAGAGTCAATTGTATGGTTGCAGTTCCCGTCACCTCAAGTGTACTGATATTGACTGTTTTAAACCAATATACCTGTAAACACTTGATTTAGGCATCAACACTATCTGACATCAATATCTAATGTTAAAATACACATCTGAAAGATTTTCAACAGCTTCAACAAAAGATGCAAATTCTGTACCATTATTAGCAGTGATACTTTTGATAATATCTGTAGCCTCTCTAACTTGAGAGGTTTAAGCATTTTTTCAATAACTGAGTCTGTTATACCTTCTATTTCAGAATCAGTTCATAACGAGTATGTGCTCTGTTCGCTCTATGAATCCTTTAACAGCATAAGCATCATATTTATGAAAATATTCACATGTAGCATCAACAATGGTATTTGCTTAATAGTCCTTGTTTAACTTCGTTATTAATTGCAGAGAGGGTCTGTCTAGTAAACGTCCAATGAGACGGTTTAGGTCTCCTAAATCAATCATTTTTTGATGGAATCTTTCTGTGTCATGTAAGTGTTGTCCGTCTTCATTTCAAGTAATTATGTGTGTGCATAGGTTGATATTCTTTCTAATTTTGTCTATAACTTAATAATATAACAGTTTATCAACCTGCGCTTTTTTCTAGTGTAGACAACTTTATTATACAATCCCCCTTTAAATTAATTCCTGTAATTAAAGCGGGAAAATCAAATATAAAAATTATATAAGGAAAACACTGAAAGCCCTTCATTACAAAAGGGTTTTTAATGTTTATATGTAAGAATGCGCTTTCAAGAATTGTCATAAAAAATAAATATGTGTTGACGTAATCGCTTACAACTGTTATATTGTAATTAGTTATTTTAGATACTGAAATAAGGGGTGATGTAAATGAAGACACTTACAATAGCTGGAGTTAAAGAAAATAACAAAAATAACTTAGTGAAAATAATTCTTAAGTACCCAGATATATCAAGATCAAACTTGGCAAAAGAAAGTGGACTATCAGGCGGGACAGTAACTGCTTTAACTAAAGAATTAATAGCTGAAGGTAAAATAGATGAAAGTAAGGTTGATTACAAAACTGGTGGAAGACCCAGAGTGGGGCTTCGTGTAAAGTCGATTGATTCAAACATATTAATTGTTGAAGTTAAACAAAGAAGTATTGTTATTAAGTCATTTGATATATACGACAACTTGTTAAGTGATGAAACTTTCAAAACAAATTATTTAAATGGAAACTATATTGTGGATACAATTGTTTCATATTTAGATACCCTTGATAAAAAGATTACCAAGGTAGGACTCTTAATTGAGGAGAATATTATCGCAAGTGAAATATCATACATGTTATCAACCGGTGTATCACAATCTCAAATATCGCTTGAAAGCGCTATGAAGATGTATATAGACGTAGAAGTGGTGTTAGATTACTCATTAAAGTATTATCTTGAAGAATGTCTGATGGAACTAGCAATTGAAGAAGTAGAGCTTTGTGCCTATATAAACTTCAATGATCTACTCAGTACATTTGTATATAACAGAAATAAACCAATTGAATTGAAAGATGGAATACCACTCTCAATCAATTTATCCAATATACTAGAGAAAATTGGTTATAAAGGGACTTGGAAAGAATTAGAAAATATAGACCTAAACATGGACCCGTCAATGAAAGTATATGATCGAGCAAATGGAAAGAAAGCAAATGCTGTCTATAAGAAATTTGTTCAGATGATTGGTGATGCAATCATGACACTACAAATATTCTATCCACTTGATGCAATATTCTTCCTCAGTAATGGAAAGAATCTCGCATCACTTGATGAGAGTATCTGGAACTACATTAAGAAACAACCTTCAAATAAATTGAAACTTGTTAAAAATGTTGTACCAGAACATAAAAATGTTGCTAAAAATATGAATCATAAATTATTGGTTATGAGCTAAGGAGGAAATATGTTAGCAGAAGTAATGAATAAGAATAAGTTCACACTAGTGGTAAGTTTACCCAAAAATGATATTGAGTTGGTGAAGGAGGCACTTCTTGGAGGTGCTGACGCTGTGAAAGTACATCTCAATGTGCATCATTTTGCATCAGGTGTAAAGTATGGAAGCTTTGCACAAGAGAAAGAGTTCTTAACTGAAGCCTATGCATTAGTTAAGGAACAGGGAAAACTATTGGGCGTTGTTCCAGGAGACGGAGGTGAGTACGCAAGTAAGGAAGATATTGAAGCAATGGGTAATTTGGGCGTAGACTTTATGTCTACATATGTTGAATATGCCCCATTATCTTTACTTAAAAATAAAAATATTGAACTGTGTGGGGCCATTGGACCCGATACACAATCACATCTAAAAGAACTGTGCGAAATAGAAACAGATATTATAGAAGCTTCAATAATGGAGCAAAGTGATTATCGAAAAGATTTATCAGTATTTGATTTAAGTAAATATAAAAGAATTGTTGCTGGTTCAAATAAACCAGTACTGGTACCTACACAAAAAAACATCTAAGCAGATGAAGTAAAAGATCTATTTGAAGTTGGATGCAAAGGTATCATGATAGGCGCTGTGGCGTTTGATATGAATAAGGAAAAGAGTTTTACTGAAGTTGTCTCGACATATAGAAAAGAAATAGATGCACTTTAGTTATAAGTATTTGTAATATACAGGAGGAAAATTATGTTACAGGGAATCTTAATTATAGTATTATTTTTAATTGTTGCAGGAATGATGATTACAAAGAAAATGCCTACTTTACTGGCATTACCACTATTGGCAGTTGGTATAGCAATTATTGCAAGAGTTCCAATGGTTGGAGTCGATGCAGATGGCGCTGCGGTTGGTTTTCTACAAACTATTTTAGAAGCAGGTAGTACCAGAATGGCTGGAGCATACATCGCAGTAGTCTTTGGTGCTTGGCTTGGTCAAATGATGAATAAATCAGGTGTTACTGAGAATATGATTAAAAAAGCAGCTGAGCTTGGTGGAGATCGTCCATTTATTGTTACAATCGTTCTTTCAGTAGTTGTTGCTTTATTATTTACAACATTAGCAGGTCTTGGATCAGTAATCATGGTAGGTACAATTGTATTACCCATACTAGTATCTATTGGAGTACCTGCGCTAACAGCGGTTTCAATATTCTTGATGGCTTTTACATCAGGTCTAACATTTAACTTAGCTAACTGGCAAACATATACTTCTATATTTGAATTACCTATTGAAAGTATCAGACAATTTTCAGGATACTTATTAATTGCTACATCTATAGCAACACTAGTATTAATAATTGTTGAGTTTAAAAGAAATGGAATTAAATTCTCATTCTCTGCTCCAAATACAGAAACAGAGGCAGTAGGACAACTTAAAGGTTTCTCAGGATTAATGGCTATGCTAACGCCAGCACTTCCTATTATTCTTGTTGTTGTATTCAATGTACCTGTTGTACCTTCATTCTTTGCAGGTATTATCTGGATTGCAATCTTTACATACAAAGGTTGGAATAAGACAATGAACTTAATTACAAAAGCTTGTTATGATGGATTCTCAGATGCAGCTCCTGCTGTTATCTTAATGGTTGGAATTGGGATGTTATACCTATCTGTTACAAACCCAATTGTAAAAGATGTTTTACAACCATTTATGTTAACAATCATTCCATCAACTAAATTACCATATATTTTATTCTTCATAGTACTTGCACCATTTGCACTATACCGTGGACCATTGAACTTATTTGGTTTAGGATCAGGTATTGCAGCATTAATCATCGGTTTAGAAATTCTTCCATCACTAGCAGTAATGGGTGCATTCTTAGCAGTTGAAAGAGTTCAAGCAGGTGGCGACCCAACAAATACACATAACGTATGGGCAGCAAACTTTGTAGGTGTTGAAGTTAACGTTATCACTAAAAAATTACTACCTTACTTATGGTTAGTAACAGCAATTGGTGTTGTAATTTCAGCAGTATTGTATTTCTAGAAATTATGTATAGATAGTGTAGTTTACTACACTATCTAATTTTAAAAAAAGAGGTGGACTATGAAAGTTAGAATAGGAATAGATGTTGGTGGTACTTTTACAGATGCTGCTGTAATTAATGATGAAACATATGAACTGATTGGTTCTGCAAAAGTACCTACAACTCACAATGCAGTTGAAGGTGTGGCTAAGGGTATCAAAGATGTTCTTATGGTTGCGATGGATAAATACAGTATCAAGGCAGAAGATGTTAAGTTTATTGCTCATGGTACTACACAGGCTACCAATGCACTCTTAGAGGGAGATGTTAGCAGTGTAGGTATTATAACTATAGGTGAAGGTTTGGAAGGAATTAAGTCCAAAAATGATACAATTTTTGCACCTATTGAACTTGCACCCAATAAATATTTAACAACTAAAAGTAACTTTGTTTCTTTAAATGGAACAATAGACAAAAATAAAGTTGAGATAGAAAATCTTATTAATGAACTTAAATCAGATGATTATAAGACAATTGTAGTTTCAGAAGCATTTAGTGTGAATGATCCTACAAATGAAAACTATGTTGTAAGTATGTCAAAAGAAATGGGACTACCTGCAACAGCGACAAATGAGATATCTAAATTGTATGGTTTAAAAGTTCGAACAAGAACAGCAGTTATTAACGCAAGTATTTTACCAAGAATGTTAGAAACAGCAAACATGACAGAGCAAAGTATTATTGATGCTAATATTGAAGCACCACTAATGGTAATGCGTTGTGATGGTGGTGTAATGAATATTGATGAAGTAAGAAACAGACCTATATTAACAATACTATCAGGTCCAGCAGCTGGTGTTGCCGGTGCATTGATGTATGAAAAGTTAACAGACGGTATTTTCTTTGAAGTAGGTGGAACTTCGACTGATATCTCTTGTGTTAAAGATGGAAAAGTAATGATTAAATATGCTGAAGTGGGTGGTCACCAAACATATTTAAACTCATTAGATGTTAGAACTGTAGGTATTGGTGGCGGATCAATGCTACAAATAGAAGATGGAAAAGTAGTTGATACAGGACCACGTAGTGCACATATTGCAGGAATGCCATATGATTGCTATGCAGATCCAAGTGATGTTGTAAATCCTGTACTTAAAACTATTAAACCAAAAGATAGTGATCCAGATTATGGTTATGTTGAATGTGATAATGGAAGTAAGTTTTGTTTCACAGTTGCAGGCGCTGCAAACATATTAGGATTTGTAGCAGAAGATGATTATGCATATGGTAATCTAGAAGTTACAAAGAAAATTTGGCAACCTCTAGCAGACTCTATGCAAATGAGCATTGAAGCTGTAGCACGTTTAGCATTAAGCTTTGCGGCAGAAAAAAATGGTAAAGTTGTAAAAGAGTTGATGAAAGATTATAAACTAGATGAAAGAACAACTGAGCTTATTGGCGGTGGTGGTGGTAGTGCTACTGTAGTACCACATCTAGGACAATCATTAAATATGAAATCGAGACTTGCTAAAAACGCCCCAGTTATATCAACAATAGGCGTAGCCCTTGCGATGGTTAGAGAACTTGTAGAGCGTGGTGTCGCAAACCCTACTAAAGAAGACATACTCGCAGTAAGAAAAGAAGCAG
>JAAYGI010000056.1 GCA_012727815.1 Erysipelothrix sp. | reverse complement strand
TGTTAAAAGAAGAAGGCGAAAAAATTATAGTTGAGATTAGAGGAAATGGTCCCCTATCTTTGATTATTGTTAATGCAGATAATAATGGACATGTAAGAACATCAGTATCAAATCCACATTTACAACAACTTAAAGAAAATGGTAAATTAGATGTAAGTGGTATAATCGGAGACGGAACTTTAAAAGTAATAAAAGAAAGAGATGGCCAAGCTATCTATAACTCTTTTGTTCCACTACAATCAAGTGAAATTGCTGAGGACTTTGCTTTCTACTTTGCACAATCAGAACAGATTCCATCTGTTGTATCATTGGGAGTATTGGTTGGAAAAGATTTAAACATCATGGCTTCAGGTGGACTAATCATTCAAGTTTTGCCAAGTGCAACTGAAGAAGACATCGTTGCAATGGAAACATTGATAAAAGATCTAAAACCAATGACAACCTACCTACAGGACCAAACAATTGATACTTTATTTGGCGACTTATTTCCAGATGGCTTACTTTTAGAAACAAAAGATATTGACTATCACTGTGGATGTAATAGAGACCAAATGCATAGAGTCTTAACAACATTAAACGCAACAGACCTAAGAGACTTAATCGAAAAAGATAATGGTGCAACTCTTGAATGCCACTATTGTCACGAAAAATATGTCTTTGATGCACAAGACCTGGAAGATATTATCAATCAAAACACAAATAATGCATAGTATTAACTTGTATAGTGCAAAGCACTCTATAATTTGATACTATAGATAAGAGAACATTTAGAAAAGAGTGATAAAATGAGTCATGAACTTACAGAACAAGAAATAATTAGAAGAGAAAAAATGGAAGCACTTAGAGAAAAAGGTATTGAACCTTTTTCCGACGGCTTTAAACCAGAAACAACATCTAAAGAAGTAGCAGATACTTATGATGTGCATGATAAAGAAAAACTTGCAGAAATTGATCATAAAACTTCCGTAGCAGGACGTGTTATGACAAAACGTGTTATGGGTAAAGCAGGATTTATTCACCTACAAGATGTAGATGGACAAATTCAAATTTACATCCGTAAAAATACAGTTGGAGATGACCAATTCGAATATTTTGAAGATATAGATCTTGGAGATATCATTGGTATTGAAGGTGTTGTATTTAAAACTAACAAGGGTGAACTATCTATCAATGCTACAAATATTGTCCACCTTACAAAAGCACTAAGACCTCTACCTGATAAATATCACGGACTTACTGATACAGAAGAACGTTATAGAAGACGTTATGTTGATTTAATCATGTCAGAAGATTCAAGAAATACTGCACGTAAACGTTCATTATTTATGAGAAAACTAAGAGAGTTTTTAGATGGTGAAGCAATGATTGAAGTTGATACACCAGTATTAACACCAATTTTAGGAGGTGCAGCAGCACGTCCATTCGTTACACACCATAATACACTTGATATGGATTTCTACTTAAGAATCGCAACAGAACTTCCTTTAAAAAGACTTATTGTAGGAGGACTTGACGGTGTTTATGAAATCGGCCGATTATTCCGTAATGAAGGAATGAGTCCAAAACATAACCCAGAGTTTACAACAGTTGAAGCATATAAAGCATATGCTACACTTGAAGATATGATGGATCTAACAGAAAGATTATTCGAACACCTAGCGGTAAATGTATCTGGTTCTACAGAGATTACTTACCAAGGCACAGAACTTTCACTAAAAGGACCTTACCGAAAAATACATATGGTTGACTCCGTAAAAGAAGTAACAGGTGTAGATTTTTGGAATGTTACAGATTTAGATGAAATGTTGAAAATCGCAAAAGAAAAAGGTGTTCACGTATTAAAACACCAAAAGACATATGGACATATTGTAAACTTATTCTTTGAAGAATTCGTAGAAGAAACAATTGTTCAACCAACATTCATATTTGG
>JAAYGI010000055.1 GCA_012727815.1 Erysipelothrix sp. | reverse complement strand
ATACATTATACTACGGTACGATAAAGTACGCAATAGTAAACTGAATGATTTGACAAATAAAATGAAAAAAAAGACCTTACGAAAGGACTAAGTGATATTATGGTTAAGAGGAAGTGTCAAACTCCCGATTTCATTACATTAGGACATTATCATATTCAGTTCATAAAAATCTAACATTTAAAAATATTGTCCTTGACAACGCTTTCATTATCGTCTACAATGAATGCGTATTTAGAAAATAGATAGAAAGCCAATCGGATTGTGACTTTCATTAGGCAAGACTGGATTGTACTTCTTTAAACCCTTTTTGTGGTTTTTATGGAATGTATGGTGCGGTTTTTTTATTAAAATTGAATAGGGGGTTACATTAAGTTGGCTTGACCTTGGAAAATCTAACGGCGCGCGTGTTAGATTTGCAGAGTCTTTTTATTTTCTAAAATTAAAAACAGGAGGACCATTAATATGGCATACGCTCAATTTGTAAGAGAATTAGTCGAATATGTTGGTGGAGAAGAAAACATTCTCGCTGCATATTACTGCATGACAAGACTACGATTAACTGTGGGTGAGAAATCAAAAGTTAATATTGACAAAATTAAAGAACAAAAAATTGTTAAACAAGTTCAGTACAAAGGAAGTGAACTACAAGTTGTCATTGGTACAGAAGTAAACCAAGTTTATGATGAATTGATGAAACAAGTAGATCCTAAGAATTTAGGCCAAATAGGTAAGATCGATGTACCTGAGGATGAAAAGAAAAACGTATTTTCAAAAGTTGTTGATATTTTGGGAGGTATCTTTGTCCCTGTGTTACCTGCATTAATTGCCGGTGGGATGATAAAGAGTATTTCAACATTACTTATGACTTTAGGTTGGTTAGATGGAGCAAGTGATATTGCGGTATTGTTAAATATTGCTGGCGACTCTGGCTTCTATTTACTGCCATTCTTTATTGCGGTTACAACAGCAAAAGTAATTAAGACAAATGAATCACTAGCCTTGATGGTAGCGGGAAGTATCATGTACCCAACATTAATCAATGGTTTGGAAAGTGGTGCTGGTGCACTGAATGTCTTTGGAATTAGTATTCCAGTCATCGCCTACAACTCAAGTGTTTTCCCTATCATTCTAGGGGTTGTATTGCTCAAGTACGTTTATGGATTCTTGGATAAAAACATTCATAGAAACATTCGTATGGTCTTCGCTCCATTATTAGCGATTTTAATAACAGTTCCATTAACTCTAGCTTTCCTAGCACCTCTTGGTCACTATTTAGGAAGTTACTTAGCACAAGGTATTACCTGGATATTTAATACAAATGGTGTAATTGCGGCAACGGTTATTGGATTCTTCTTACCACTCATTGTAATGGCTGGTATGCATCAATCTCTATTCCCTCTGATGTTAACTAACCTATCTGAATTAGGATATGATGTAATGTTACCTATCTTTTATTTACAAACTCTAGCAATGGCAGGAGCAACTTTCGCTGTCTTTGCGGCATCTAAGAAAGCTGATAAGAAGGCAACAGCTTTATCTACTGGTATTTCAGCAGTATTTGGTGTTACTGAACCTGCACTCTATGGTGTAGCAATACCATTAAAGAAACCATTAATTGCGGCATTGATAGCAAGTGGTGTTGCTGGTGGATTATCTAATTTACTGGGTGTTCGTGCATTCGCATTTGGATTACCAAGCTTTCTAAGTATTCCAACTTATGTTAACGATGCTCAAGGTAGTTCCTTAGTATCAGTTATCATTTCATCTTTAGTTGCTCTAGTGCTCTCATTTGCGCTTTCTTATATATTTATGAAACGAGAAAAGAGTGAAGTGGTAGAAGAAACACCGGTAGTTGTCTTACAGTCTAGTGAAAAAGTATACTCACCAGTTAATGAAGGTCGTATTATTGCATTGACAGATGTACAAGACAATGTATTTGCTAGTGAGATCATGGGGCCAACAGTCGCAATAGAACCAAAACACAACGAGATCTATGCGCCTGTCTCAGGAGAAATTGTGATGTTATCTGATACAAAACATGCCCTAGGAATCAAAACGCAAAATGGTCTAGAAGTATTAATTCATATTGGAATTGATACCGTCAAACTCAATGGAGAACCATTTACTTCTACATTAAAAGTAGGAGATTTAGTTGAACAAGGACATCTGTTGACTCACGTTGATCTTGGCTATCTTAAAGAACACAATATCGAGGATACTATTATTCTTGCGATCACTAACACTCAAGGTGTGTCCAAATTAGTTGATGATAACAGAATGGTTGACACACAAACAGCAATATTACAAACGACAGTATAGAAAAGGAGAATATATATATGACAAACAAACAATTTCCAAAGGATTTTCTGTGGGGTGGTGCTACAGCAGCAAACCAAATCGAAGGAGGATACAACTTAGGAGGCAAAGGATTATCGACATCTGATTTTGCGGCCTATAAAGATCCCTATGAAAAAGGGGCAGTAAACAACTTTACGTTTAATGTCACTTCAAAAGAGCTGAAAGAATATAAGGAAAATCCAGAAAAATATAACTTTCCTAAACGAAGAGGAATTGATTTCTATCATCATTACAAAGAGGATATTAAACTATTTGCTGAGATGGGATTCAAAGTCTTCAGATTGTCAATTTCTTGGGTACGAATTTTCCCTACAGGAGTTGAAAACGAACCTAACGAGGAAGGTCTGAAGTTCTACGATTATGTACTTGATGAATGTCTCAAGTATGGGATTGAACCGTTAGTTACCTTATCTCATTATGAAATGCCTATTTACTTAACTGAAAAGTACAATGGTTGGATGAGCCGTGAGCTGATTCCATTGTTTGTTAAGTACAGTAAAGTGGTCTTTGATCGTTATAAGAATAAAGTGAAATATTGGATTACTTTTAATGAGATGAACATGAATCTACAAAGTATCTATACAGGTGCTGGCGTTTTACCAGATAAAGTAGAAGATCATCTGCAAGCTGCGTATACTGCGAGTCATCACCAGTTCTTGGCTAGTGCCCACGCTGTTAAAGCGGGTAAAGAAATTAATCCCGACTTTAAGATTGGTTGTATGATTAACCAAATGGAATCCTATGCGAAGACGACTAAACCTCAAGATCAACTTCAAGCACTAAAATCAAATCAACTTAATATGTTCTATCCAGATGTTCAAGTACGTGGTTATTATCCTAGTTATATTTTCCAATACTTTAAAGAGAACAATATTAACATTGATATTACAGAGGAAGATAAACTCATTCTAAAGGAAGGTGTAGTCGATTATGTTTCAATTAGTTACTACATGTCACATGTTACGGAGTACAGAGAAGATGCGAGTAAGTTAGCAGGATCATTTGATAGTCCGATTAAAAATGAATATGTCGAGTTGTCAGAGTGGGATTGGCCAATTGATCCTATTGGTTTGAGAATTTCTTTAGAGAAGTTATATGATCGTTATCAAATTCCACTATTTGTTTGTGAGAATGGTCTAGGTGCTAAGGATACTGTAACTGCTGATGGTAAAATCCATGACGACTATCGTATTGATTACATTAAGAAACATTTAATTGAAATTAAGAATGCTATTGATGCTGGAGTAGAAGTGATGGGATATACCTCATGGGGTTGTATTGACCTGGTGAGTTGTGGTACATCACAAATGAGTAAACGTTATGGTTATATCTATGTAGATCTAGACGATGAAGGTGTTGGTACTAATAAGCGAATTCCAAAGGATTCCTTCTATTGGTATAAGGAAGTCATTGAAACAAATGGCGAAAGTCTCTACAAATAGAAAATAGTATACAAAACTGTTTAAATATATTTTATAATAAGGGTAATAATGGGGTGATTTGATGAAAGTATTCAAGATTTTGAATAATAATGCTGTTGGATCATATGATGAAAATAATCAAGAAATCATACTACTGGGTAAAGGAATTGGTTTTCAAAAAAAAGTTGGGGAATTTATCGATAAGAAATCAGTGGAACAAATTTATGTTTTGCCTACTAACAAAAGAGAACAATATGTCAGGTTAGTTAATGAAATCCCCTATGAAATCCTTACTCATGCCGATACTATCATTTCAAAGGCAACTAAAAGACTTGGTAGAAAACTTAATGATAATATCTATATTACGCTTTCAGACCATTTAAATTATGCGCTTGAACGCGCTAAAGAAGGACTTCACATCAGAAACACCTTGTTGTGGGAAATTCAAAGATACTACAAAGTAGAGTATCAAATTGGTTTAGAAGCAGTCGATTACATATACCATCAAGAGAACATAAAACTATGTGAAGATGAGGCGGGCTTTATCGCCTTACATATAGTTAATGCTGAAATGGAAGATACAGACTCTAATAAGTCTTCTGAAATTACAGTGATGGTGAAAGACATTCTCAATATTGTAAGGTATTCATGTAATGTTGAGTACGATGAGGATAGTTTAACTTATGATCGATTTGTGAGACACATCAAATTCTTTGTTCAAAGAGCTGTTAGTAATCAACTTGAAGGTCAGGGAGATCCTAGTTTCTATCATGATTTTAATGAGAAATATCCTGAAGAGTACAATGTGTCTCGAAAAATAAAAAAATTTGTTGAATCAAAAACAAATATTACTATCCTTGAGGAAGAACTTATGTATCTAACTCTACATATCTTATTAATAACTCGCAGAAAAGCATAGATTAGTTTATAAGCTTGAATGAAAAAACCATTCAAGCTTTTTTATATCTAATGTTTACCAGATTTAAATAGGGAATCGGTTGATTAAGAAAGTAAAATCCACTTTAGTTGATAAGAAATAATAACGTCAGTAAGTTCAGTATTTAAAGGACTTTTAAAGCTTGTCAAATTGCTCTCATTGAACATCTTGCTAAAAACGGAAGACAAGGCTATACTTCAAGTGTAGATTAAACGACGACT
>JAAYGI010000054.1 GCA_012727815.1 Erysipelothrix sp. | reverse complement strand
TCCTTAAACTTGTCATTGATTATTTTCATTTATACCCTCCAAATATTAATAATCCCATAAACTATATAAATGTTTTTCTAAATCTATAATCGCTGCCTGAACTCTTGGATCTTCATTATCTTTATCGATAAGTAGCAACAAGTTAATTGGATCTAACTTAACCTCTTCTTTATATTTAGGCACATATTCCCATATTTCTAATATCACCTCATCTTCTTTAATAAATATAGAATCATTATCTTTTATATTAGGTAATGCTACTATTTTTTTTATATATAGAAACTCATGCGATTCTTTAATATTTTTCATATTATTATCAGCTGCTTTATCTACAAACGATAATAAAGTTTCGAGTGCAACTCCAAATTCTTGTTTCTGAGAAGCCAGCATGCTGTACATACTTAAGGCATCAATTCCAGATTCAAAATAATCAATTCCCTCTTCTTCAAAATAAGAAATTAATTTCCGTGGAACAGAAATCTTATTTAAGATAGGAGAAACAAAGCAATATTTCGAATCCTCATATATTTTCTTACGACTCTCTTGATATGCATATGATCCATGATTCGATTTGATATATCCAAGATCAGTGAAATATTTCAAACTACGATATACACTCGCTATGGGCATATTTAAAGATTTTTGAATTTCTTTAGCACGTATACTTGGCTCCTGGTTTAGTAATATATATATTAAAACTTTTTGATGATTTATTGTAAAAAATTCTCTTAATACTTTTGGTTTTTTAATTTTCTCAATTACAGCACCTAAAAATGGCAGTGATATTGAATGATTACTGATATATGGAATATTACTGGATATCAAACGTTTTATATCGACTTCGGATAGTTCGTCAAATATTAGCAAAACTTTCATTTTTAATCGTTGTGATAAATACAAACTATCTTGGGCAAAAGTCTCGATTGAAAATTCTCTAGTTTTAGAGATTGTCAGTACTTCAATTTCATCAAATAAAGTAAGGTATGAAAATTTATACTTCTTTCGATAGACAATTGGTATACTAACTTCTTTATTTTCAACTACTGAATACTGATAACCGTGTCTTTTCAACACTTCAAATTGTTCTTGCATGATATCACCTCAGTTCAATATTATCACTTTTCGTTTAAATTATCAAGTAAGTGATAATTTAAATTAAAAGTGATAATAAAGTTAGTTATATATATATATATATCATAAAATATATGCTCTCTTATTAACTATGCAATCATTAAAATATCCCTCAATCGATTCTATAACATAAAAAAACAGAGTATCTTTTCAGATACTCTGTCCATTATAATTATTCCCAATCAACTATAGATTTAGAAGTAAGACTTACATCTTGTTCCTTAAGATTTTTAACAGTCTGACCACTGGTTAGAATCAACATAGATGTTGTTTCTTTACCACTTGTAACGACTGTATCAAGGTTAACCTCGATCAATTTGTCTCCTTTAGAAACTTTATCTCCCTCTTTTACAAAGAGTTCAAAACCTTCTCCATCAAGTTTAACGGTATCAATACCGATGTGCAACAGCACTTCAACATTGTCTTTAGTCATAATGCCTAAAGCATGTTTTGTATGGAATATCATTGTAATTTCTCCATCTACTGGTGATACAACTGTACCTTTTCTAGGTATAATTGCAAAACCATCTCCCATCATTTTTTGTGAGAATACTGGATCATTTACTTTTTCTAATGGAATTAATTGGCCTTCCATAAAAGCGCCAATTTTATCACTTTTTTTCTTAAAGAACACTCAGTTCCTCCTTTATTAATCTTCTAGATCTAAAATTTCAACAATACTGTTTTTGTAAAGAATTGCTTTTCCACCAAATACAGCTTGGATTCCGTTACCTACAACAAGAACATCTGTTGCACCCATTTTCTTAAGTGCATTTCTGTCTACATTGTCAGGGTTCACAACACCTACTCTAAGACGTGTAATACATGCATCAACATCTTGGATGTTTTCTTTTCCACCTAATAATTCAATTACTTCAATTGATTCATCGTGAATTGAACCTTGTTTAGTAGATTCAACATCTTCGTTGTCATCTTCTGTTCCATCATCTAAACGTCCTGGTGTTGGTACGTTGAATTTAACGATGAATACTTTGAAGATAAAGTAGTATAAGCCAAACCAAACAATACCAACTGGGATTACCAGAATCCAGTTTGTTTTAGCATTTCCTTGTAGTACTCCAAATAGTAAGAAGTCAATTACTCCACCTGAGAATGTGTTACCAATTGCGATATTAAGAATATCTGCAACAAAGAATGATAAACCATCTAAGATAGCGTGAATTACATATAATACTGGGGATACGAATAAGAACATGAATTCGATTGGCTCAGTAATTCCTGTAATGAATGATGTTAATGCAACACCTAAGAATAAACCAGCGAATTTTTTAGCACGTGTTTTTGGTACTAAGTGGTACATAGCAAGAGCTGCACCTGGTAGACCAAACATCATTGTAGCAAAACGTCCTGCGAAGAAACGTGTTCCTTCTGTATATAAACCAACATGGTTTGGATCAGCAAGTTGTGCAAAGAAGATTCTTTGAGCGCCAACAACTGTTTCACCAGCTACTTGTTGAATTCCACCTAATTCTGTATACCAGAACATTGGGTAAATCATATGGTGAAGTCCTACTGCACCACATAGGCGCATTAATGAACCATATAAGAAAGTTCCGAAAGGTCCCATTTTTGAAATTGTGTCACCTGATGCAATTAATAGGTTTTGGAATGGTGGCCAAACTAAGTAGAATGCCGCTCCAACAAAAATTGCTGCAAATGATGTAACAATTGGAACAAAACGTGATCCACCGAAGAATCCTAGTACTTGTGGTAATTGAATATTGTTATATTTGTTATGTAATGTTACTGCAACACTACCAATAACAATTGCACCAATTACTCCTGTATCGATTGCTGAACCTTCAGGACTGAAGATTTTTAATAAAGCACCGATTGTACCGTTCATAACTAAGAAACCAACAACTGCTGCTAATACTGCAGTTGATTTGTCTCTTTTAGCAAGTCCTGCTGCAAGACCAATTGTCAGTAACATAGATAGGTTACCAAAGATAACATCTCCAGCTGCTGCCATTACTTGGAATATAGCTTGTAAGAATGGTATATCTAAGAAAGGATATACTGCGATCGTATTTGGGTTTGAAAATGCACCACCAATACCTAACAGAAGTCCTGCTGCTGGTAAGATAGCGATTGGAAGCATAAATGCTTTACCAATTCTTTGTAATTTTTGAAACATATTATTTCTCCTTCATTTCTTTTAGAAATCTTTGTGCTATTTCTTGTGGACGTGTTATCGCACCACCAACTACAGCACTATAAACACCCATATCCATGACTTTTCTTAAGTCACTTGGGTAATGAATTTTACCTTCAGCGATTAAAGGTATTTTTACTTCTTCTAATATATTTTGAATTAAATCAAAATCAGGTCCATCAACATTTTTTGAATAGCTTGTGTACCCAGCAAGTGTTGTTGAGATACAACTGAATCCTAGTTTTTCTGCGGTTTTTGCTTCTTCTAATGTAGATATATCAGCCATGCTTTCAACACCTGCATCTTGAATCATTTTAACTAAGTCTTCAAGTTTTTCTCCGTTAGGACGATCTCTTTTAGTTGCATCAAGTGCAATCATTTCACAGCCTGTATCAATTAAAGCTTGAACTTCAACTTTAGTTGCTGTGATGAAAACTTCACTGTCATCGTAATCTTTTTTAATAATTCCAATAACAGGTAGTCCTGTAACTTTTTGTATTTCTAGAATATCCGCAACACCTTGTGCACGAATACCCTTAGCTCCGGCTTGCTTTGCAGCAATTGCCATACGGCCCATTATCATAGGACTGTGTAGAGGTTCTCCCTCTAGAGCTTGACATGAGATGATTAACTCACCTTTTACCTTATCTAACATGATGTTCCTCCTAATATTGTAAGTTATATACATGTAGTGCAATATAACCAATTTCCGATTCAGGAAGCTTTACATTGTATCTTTCTTCGATCTCGCCACTTAAGTCAGCTGCGATTTCATAAACTTCTGGGTATTTTTCTTTAATAACATCCACCAAAGGATTTGATCTAACTTCATCACTTTCAATACGCTTTAAAGCAAATTTCAAATGGGTTATAAGTCTTGCTTTTGCAATACTGTTTGAAGTTATAGCCTTGGGTAGTCTGTCTTGTATGAATGTTAGTGAATAATCAATAATTTGAGCATAAAGTGCAGTACTTGATACTTTTTCTTTATGCAATGCTGCATGCATATGCAGGATGATTGATCCAACTTCTGAGTGTGGCAGTTCAACATCTAAATCTGAGTTGATACTTTCCACCATCTTAAAAGCAATATCATACAAGTCTGAGTACATTAAGTAGTACTCATCTGTTAAGAAACTTCCTACTTGAAGTTTATTTTCTAATCTAAAAAGTGCGAAGTTAACATGGTCTAAAAGTGAGATGTGTATATTTTCATCAAATACGGTATCCAATTTTTCTTCTGCAAACTTAATCGCTTTTTCAGTTGCAAGCAAAACAGATGCTGCTGTACCAAAAACAATCTTTTCATATTCGGAAAGTTTGTCTGAGTTTTGAATGATGTAATAACTTGCTACACTTTCTGATGATATCTTACTTCCAGGTTTTCTTTGAAAGCCAATGCCTTTACCAATCAAGATAAATTCCTTGTCTTCTGAGGAACCCAGTATAATATTATGAGTAAGAATCTTTTCAATGTTAAATTCTTTCATATAAAGCCCTTTCTATCGTTTCAGTAATTAAGTACAAAAAAACAACCGCCCTCTTTTTTTATACGCAAAAACCTACCGATGTAAGCTAATGCCTATACTCTTGAGTACAGTTGCACGCTATAAGAATAATAATCTATTTCTTTCACAAAGTCAACACAAATGTAATTGTAGCGACTTCTCTATTTTAAAAGGTTCTTGCCACATCTAATATATAGATGTAACTCTACTTGAGAATTAATCCATCCTTAAATAAAATGCACCCTATTAATTGTCTGTCAAATTAATGGGTGCATTCGAATTAAATCTTAAGTCTTAAACTGCTAACTATGATTATGAAATTCTTAATTACTTAAATCCAATTCAATATCTGTTGATGTGATTAAGTCCTTATCATGTGTAACAACGATAATTGTTTTACCCAATTGTTCATTCAAATACCTTAATAAGTCCATAACTACTTTTGCATTATCTGCATCAAGGTTTCCCGTTGGTTCATCCGCCAGAATAATTTTTGACGGTTTGAGTATTGCTTTTGCAATTACCACCCTTTGTTGTTCTCCACCAGACAAAGAGAATACTGGCTGCTCAAGCACATCATTTAAACCAACTTTTAATAATACATCATTTATTGCACTCAACTTCTCATTTTTCTTAAGTTTGCTAAATTTTAATGATGGAAATAAATTATCTTTAACACTTGCTTCATGAATTAAACCATAGTTTTGAAAAACATACGTTAAAGTATTTCTATAATATTTTGCAGTTTTTTTATGGTTTATTACCTGCCCATCAATCTCGATCGAACCCGCATCATATTTTTCTAAATTACCTATCATATTCAATAATGTTGATTTTCCACTTCCAGAGGCTCCTGTAATCATGATGAAATCTTTATCATTGACTGTATATGAAAAATCCTCAAATATCTTTTTTGACCCAAATGATTTACTAATGTTTTTTATTTTTATCATATTAACCACCTTTTATATTTCTAACTATATTTCGTTTGATATTGTGAACATATACTATGTAAGCAATGAACTCTAGTAAGACTAAATATAAGGATATACATATTATCGAATATATATCTTTGCCTAATAAGAAGGTAATTGTGCTTGAAGTAAGGATCAAGAGGATTTGATTAGTTAACAAGGGTAGACATAAATTATATTCACTATTCACATTCAAAAATTCAGCGCTGTAACGTACTTTAAAAATATCATAATGAACTTTATATAGTGACAAAGTAACAAGTAACAACAAACAAGCAGTTATGGTTAGTGTTCTAATTAAATCAAAAATTCTTTCTGTAATTCCTGAACTAATTTCTTCATGTAGTGTCTCCAAGTTCTTGACAGCACATCACGATTAGTTTTAAAGATGTATTAGAACTAGATGTGATTATTCTAAATAAAATTCCTGGTGATGATTTATTTCCTTACTACATTATTGCAACCATGAAAGATGTGGATCATAACACACCACTTATACTGACTACAGACAGTAAAGAAACATACGATGATCTAGCTATTGGATATAGTTATGATTTAGATGTACATGTTGAAACAGTTGTTGATAAAACTAACAATAATATTCGTTTTGTATTTACTATATTTGAAGACTAAACCTAACATTTTGTTTTATACTAAAAAGCATTATCTGCTTCCACTTGAGAGAACAGATAATGCTTTTTCATATATAATTAACAATAATTTTCGTTCTAATCTTATAGTATATTTGTAATGATAAAGTAGATAATAGGAATTAAAATAGCTGGTAGCATATTCCCTACTTTAAACCTCTTAATCTCAAGTACATTGATACCTATCGCAATAATCATGATACCACCTATAGCACTGATTTGTGATATTAGAACTGGCGTAAATAGAGGTGCCAAATATACTGCAAGTAAAGTAATACTTCCTTGATAAATAAGCACACTGAATGCTGAGAAGACAACCCCAATCCCTAGTGTACTTGCAAAGATTATCGAAGATATACCATCAAGAATTGATTTGGTATAAAGTGTATCGTGAGTACCAGTAATACCCGATTCTAACGCTCCAAGAATTGCAAGTGCCCCTACACAGTAAATAAGTGATGTACTTACAAATGCTGTAGATATATTAGAATCATTCTTTCCAAATTTGCTTTGTAAAAACATTCCAAGTTTATCCAGCTTATCTTCTATACCTATCATCTCACCTATAAGTGTCCCTAATACAAGACTTGTTATAATAAGTAACATGTCATTAGACCCAATAGCATTCTCTATACCCATTACTATTACAATTAAACCTAGGATATTCATTAACGATTCCTGGTATGATTTTTTAATACCTTTTGTTAAAAATAAGCCTACTATTGATCCAGCTAGGATCGCTAAAGTATTTACTATTGTTCCTGTCATATAATCACCTTCTTTGATTATAGCAAATATTCTAATATATATACCATAAGCACATATATATGCTTATTTCTTTTAAAGAACTGACAATTGGCATACAATATATGCAGGAGGTATAAATTATGACAACAATTACTTATAAAGGTGAACCTAAAACAGTAGTTGGTACTTTACCAACACTAAATCAAGCAGCACCTAAATTTTCGCTTAAGAATATTAACGGTGATACCATCACCAATGACACTTACCTGGGTAAGAAAGTGCTAATCAGTGTATTCCCTGATATTAATACTAGCGTTTGTGACTTACAAACAAAACACATGTACGATATCCTAAGTAAGGAAGCTGATATTACAATATTAAATGTTTCAAACAATTCAATTGATGATTTGAAATCTTGGTGTATTGCACAGTCCATTGAAATGGAAATGCTTGTTGATCCAGACAAAACATTTGCTGATGCATATGGTGTGTGGATGCCAGACTTTAATAAATTAGCAAGATCATTATTTGTACTGGATGAAAAAGGTACATTAACTTATTTAGAACTTGTTAAAGAAATGGCAACTGAGCCAGATTATAATGAAGCTTTAAAACATCTTAAATAAGATTCCTAAAGTTGGACCTATATCACTTTGATATATGGGCCAACTTTTTTTTATACTTCAGCGGGTTTTCTATCTCAATCTAATTTTAAGAAGACTACTATTCACTGAGGGTATTTGGTATGATATATGCATATGAAAGTAGGTATAAATATGAAAATAGGTATTATAGGATATGGGAATCTTGGTAAAGGTGTCCAAATGGCAATTGCTAAACAAAATGATATGAGTTTATTTGGAGTTTTCACTCGAAGAGATCCAAAAACAGTCAGTGCTGATGGTGCAACTGTTTATCATTATGATGATTTACTAAAATATAAAGATGAAATTGATGTATTAATACACTGTGGTAGTTCGGAATACGATCTAAGAGAACAAACACCACAACTTGCTGAACACTTTAATATTGTAGATAGTTTTGATATTCACCCAATTATTAAAGATCATTTAGAAGCTGTTGAAAGAGTTGCTAAAAATCATAAAACAACAGCAATTATTTCGGTAGGTTGGGATCCAGGACTATTTAGTGTTAATAAAACAATCTTCGATGCAATTTTACCTGATGGTGAGACAATGGGCTTCTATGGACCTGGAATGTCACAAGGTGCATCAAACGTAGCAATGCAAGTAGAGGGTGTTAAATATGCTCGCAACTATGCATACCCTAATGAAGACAATGTTAAGGAATTTAAAAACTTCAATGCTGTTGATGTTTCGAAAAATCATAAACGTGTTCTATATGTTGTAAAAGATGATGCTTATACAGAAGCAGATATCGAGGCAAAAATTATGGCTTCTGAAAACTACTTCAAAGGAAGTGGAACACTTATTAAATTTATAAGTGAAGATAAAATGATTAAAGAACACTCCGGATGGCAACAAGCAGGACGTATTATCAGACGTGCTAAAACATCTGATGCAAATACTCAAATCGTTGAACTTTCAGTTACATTAGATTCAAACCCAGAATTTACAGCAAGTAATCTTGTTGCAAATGCACGTGCTGCATTCAAAATGAATCAAAGACAGGAATATGGTGGATTTACATCACTTGATGTAAGAGCTACTGACCTTTCGAGTAAATCACGTGAAGCTCTAATTCTTGAAATGCTGTAATAATAATTACATAGTTATAAGTTATATTTATGCATGAAAGGATATATAGATTATACTGATTAATGGTGCTTACCCTTATCTTAATAAGGCTAGAATATCAGATATTCTCTATGTATTTATTACTTTATGACATATAATAGATATAGGAGGTTTTTACATGGAAAAACAACTAATTGGTAAGTCAAAAATGGAATCTTCAAGAATCGTCTTGGGATGTATGCGTTTAGCAGATAAGACAATTGAAGAAGCTAAACTTATTCTATTAACTTCATTATATAGTGGGATCAATACATTTGATCATGCGGACATATATGGCGGTAATGGAAAGAGTGAAGAAGTCTTTGGAAAAGCATTTAAAGAAATGAACATCGACAGAAGTACTGTTATTTTGCAATCCAAAGTTTCTATTAGACCTGATGAAGGTACCTACGATTTAAGTTATGATCACATCATTAACTCAGTAGATGGTATTCTGAATAGGTTGCAAACTTCATACTTAGATATCTTACTATTGCATAGACCTGATGCATTGATGGACCCTAAAGAGGTTGCAAGAGCATTTGATACTTTACATAAATCAGGTAAAGTTAAACACTTTGGTGTGAGTAACTTTAACCCACATCAAATCGATATGCTACAACACTTTACGAAACATCCAATCATTACAAATCAAGTACAATTTAGTCTAGCACATAGCTTAATTATTGATGAAGGTATCAATGTTAACCTTGATCAAAAAGATGCAGTAGTACGTGCATCAGGAATCCTAGAGCATGCAGTTATCAATAATATTACACTGCAAGCATGGTCACCTTTCCAACATGGATTTATTGAAGGACCTTTCATTGATAATCCAGAGTTTGAAGAACTTAACGCAATGCTAGATACAATTGCTGAGAAATACGACACAACAAAAACAGCAGTTGCAACAGCATGGATCCTAACCCATCCTGCTAAAATACAAGTTACAGCAGGTAGCATGAATCCTAGTCGTATTAAGGAAATAGCACTTGGAACGGATATCAAGCTTTCACGAAAAGATTGGTATGACCTCTACAAGGCATCAGGTAAAAGATTACCTTAGTCATAAGAAAGTAAAGAAGCATCAAATGATGCTTCTTTTTTCATACTTATATATATAAAACTACTGTATACTATTTAATCATAAAAAGTAATAATACAGAGCAATATAAATTATCATTGGTATAATTATCAAAAATATTTTTCTATAGTTAAATTTATTATCTTCAGTTTTAGTAGGTAAACTGTTCGCTCTTATGCGATCTCCAGATATTAAAACACCTGATGCAATGAATAATACAACAAACAAAACTACCACCATCATAAATACTATATCTATATGATTGTAACCTGAAAATACCTCTACGAGATAACTTAGACCAATCAATATCATAGCAGAAATTATATATCTTAAGTTATTCATCTAAAATACATAAGGAATCTTCATTGAACTTTTTGAAATCTCGTTCCACTCGAGAATCATCCAGGAGTTCATCAAATAAATTTGGTGCTAATGTACATGAATGAGCACCAAATTGGATAGCTTCATTAACATGTTTTATGCTTTTGAAACTTGCACCCAGTATAAAAGTTTTAGAAGCACTATCATCTATGTAATCACGTAATAATGCAATTACCTCATTTGGATTATTAGGATGTGTTTCATCAATAAGTATTCTATTATAATATACAGCTATAGATTCACATCCTGCTAATATAGCAAGAACGCCTTGATGATATGTATAAATTGCTGTTCCTAAGAATCTTTCATTAGGGTAATCATTTTTAATTCTTTTAATTACCTTTAATCCAATTGAATTAATAGGAACTTTTATAACATAAGATGCGAACAAATTCTTCATATGCTTTACAACATCTAGATAATCATTATACATTTCATCTTCTGATTTTCCGTATAATTGAACGTATATGTCTTCTTTAGTTATTTTGGATATCTTTGTTAGTTGTTCAAAACGTTTCCCATCATTTTTAAATAGAATACTGGGATTACTGGTAATGCCATCTGTAATACCTAAAGATTGTATCCTTTTAATATCTTCTATATTGCTTGAGTCAATCATAAATTTCATAAGTTTTCTCCTTTGATGTCTTTCTATAAATTTATTGTACCACGTTTAATAATATTTTATTTTTTAGTATTTCACCATCCAGGACGAAATAAAAAAATGAGCCTATACTTCATATGAAATAAAGGCTCATTTTAGATTATATTTTGTATTCTACAATACTTTTACTGTGAACATGTTTTATTGGTTTCCATGTTACATCCGTATAAATAGAAATTATTGATATTGGGATGTATGTTGCCATAAATAAGGGATATGTAAAACAGTAGATTATCTTTTTAAATGAAGATCCTCTTATACGTTTCCACTCATGAAGTGTTACTATAAGTGCCATTAGAACCAGTGATAGATAACCAATTGATACCTGTAATGAATAATGATTGATAATTGAGAATAGGCTGTTACCTAAACTAATGTTTCTTATGATTATACTCACAGTTAGTATTGGCATAATAATTCCTGTCATGATAACTGGAAGTAGAGTCATTAGAATATCAAACATTCCAAGTGTTCTTTTTTTACTAAATAGTCCTTTAACCAGTCTTAAACTGTAATTTTGAAATACTTGTACGAAACCTTTTGACCATCTTAAACGTTGATGATAAGATGCTTTCAAAGTAGTTGGTTGTTCATCATAGAATATTGCATCTTTGGCATATCCTATTTTATATCCATCAAGAATTGATGATGTTGTGAACTGTATATCTTCTGTTAATAAGAAGAATTTCCAACCTCCAATTTTATGTATTACATTTGCTGAAAACATAAAACCTGTTCCTGATACAAAGCTACTGGTATTCAATAGCATACGTGATTGATTTAAAAATGCTGATTCTCTAATAAAGTTTAAAGAATATGCTGCACTAATCCAGTTTTCATCGTAGTTTTTGGAGTTTCTGTAACTTGTGCTAATTTCATATCCTTGGCTATAGATCTTATTCATTTCTTTTAGATAGTTTGCATCCACCAGGTTATCAGCATCGAATACGATGAAAGCATCGTAATGTTCTTTACCTTTTGTATCAAATATACGTGTTAATAGATAATCAAGCGCATATCCTTTTCCAAGCTTGTGATTGTTGAATCTTTCATATACTATGGCACCATGTGATCGTGCTAACTCTGCTGTTCCATCTGTACAGTTATCTGCAATGACATAAATATCATAGTTATTTAATTCATAATTTTGCTTAAATAAACTGTCAATCAGGTTTCCAATAACATTCTCTTCATTGCGCGCTGCAATAAGTATTGCAAATTTATGCTCATCTTTTGCTTCATTCATTTCCTTTTGTTTGAAAAACAAAGGTAAAATTTGATAGATTACGTTATATGAGAATAAGATTACAAAAGCAAATGATAGGCTAGAAGTTATCTTGTATATAAGATTAACCATCGATATCTGAACTTGTCTTTGGTAATGTTAACACTACCTTAAACAGGTCTCCGTCAATGTTAATTTCAAATGTCCCATTGTTAAGTTCAACAATAGATTTTGCAATAGATAATCCCAATCCACTACCTTCTGTGTTACGTGATGAGTCACCACGGGTGAATCTTTCCATAAGTTCTGTGGCTTCCATGACAAGTGATGCTTTTGAAATGTTCTTAACTTCAACAACATACTGGTTTGAAAGTTCTTTAGTGTCAACATAAATTCTAGTATTTTCCAGGGAATAATTTACTGCATTATTCAATACATTATCTAGGGCTCTTGATAGTAATTTACCATCAACCATAATCATTTTTTCTACATCATCTGCTGGATAAACAAGTTCTAAACCTTTTTTATCCATCTTATCTGAATATTCTCCTACAATTTGAGCCATCAACACATTTAAGTTTGTTGCTTCTTTTTCAATTGTAACATTACCTGTTGTTAGTTTACTTGCTTCAATTAAGTCTTCAACTAAGTTTTTAAGTCTATCTGATTGTCTATCTAATACTTCTGTATATTCCTTAATTTTAGATAAGTCATCTGTTTCTCCGATTAGGTTTACATAGTTAATAATAGAAGTGATTGGAGTTTTTATATCATGTGATACATTTGTTATAAGTTCTGTTTTCATACGTTCACTTGCCATTTGTCTTTCAACAGCATTTGCAGTTCCGTTTGAAATTTCGTTTAGGTTCAAAGTCATTGGTTTTAAAAGAGATTGATAAGATTCAACTTGAAATTTAAAATCAACATTACCTCGTGCCATAACTTCAATACCAGTTCTAATATCCTCTAAATCATTAAAGAATTTAACACCTACTGCTAGCATTATTAGGTATTTAACACCCAATACTACGATATATACACCTGTATCATAATAGAGAATTGTATATAAGAATATATCTATTGTAAATGATGTTAATAATACAATCACTACTTTTATTAGAATATTCAAGTTTTCAGTCATATTGTGGAATACTTTATAGATGCTATAGAGTATTGTATTTGTATATAGAACTCCGTGTTTACTACGTCTCGATAGTGTAGAAAATACACTTGATATTGCAGCAAGAATTAATCCAAAGGAGAATATACTTCCTAAATCATTATAGTAGAGCGGAAATGTCTCTAGGAATAAAATCGTCAGTATGTAAATTGCAGTCAATACGATTTCTAGTGGAACGGAATCTATAAATCTTAGTTCATCTTTTCCTTCTCTAGTTAATAATATTACAAGTCCTGTAAATGTTCCTACAAGTGAAACAATAAGGATCAGATATATCCAATATTTTAATTCATATAACATTGATGTAATTTTTTCATATGCTACATATTTATCTACAACATCAAATTTTTCTTTTAATCCAACTTCAAGTTTTCCTACATACTCATCGCCGTAGTAGTCATATAACTCCCTCTTAATAGAAATATCACGACTTGCTGCTTCCGCATTCTTAGAGTAGATAAGTTCATCATCTACATGAATTTTTATAATTAAGTTCGTATTTTGATAGTTATTATTAAGAATATTTGTTAGCACTTCTTCGTTTAATCCAACAATATTCATATTTCCATAGGTGTAATTGATATCATCCATTAAGAAGTATGATTCTTTATTTAATACATTTTCTAAGACTTTTTCTTGAACTCTTTCTTTTGTTTCAACATAAGATTCTGTTGCGAAGAAACCGATGATACTAATAACACTTGCAATAACAAATAGCAGGGAAACAATAAATAATGTAAATCCCCCTACTTTTTTAGCAAGTATATTTTTCTTTTCAGTCTTATTTTTCTTAACCTTTTTAGGTTTTTTTACTTTTTCAATCTTAATTTCTTCAACTTCTTCTTCAATCTCTACTGGATCATGAATTAAAGTTTCTGTTTCTTCAATTGTTTCTTCTAGCTCTACTTGAGTTTCTAAATCTTTTTGTTCTTCTATATTTTTTTCATTATTCATTGCTTGTTGCTCCTTTTACTAACTTATAACCCTGGCCCCATACTACTTGAATATAGCGTGGGTTTGCTGGATTAATTTCAATTTTCTCTCTTAAGTGTCTAATATGCACAGCGACACTACTTTCATATCCGATGGCATCTTCATTCCATACCTTCTCATATATTTCGGAAGGTGAGAATACTTGGTTGGGATGGGTCATCAAGAGTCTTAGTATTTCGTACTCTTTAGGTGTTAATTTTACAAGAACACCATCCACACTAACCTCTTTATTTAAATCATTCATAGATATTGATCCAATTGTGATAACATCCACTGTTTGCTGTCCTTGGCCAAGATGCATATATCTTCTAAGTTGAGATCTTACACGTGCTAACACCTCAGCTGCTTTAAAAGGCTTAGTTATATAATCATCTGCTCCAACATCAAGTCCTAAAACAATATCAACATCTTCAGATTTAGCTGATATTAATATAATAGGAATATTTGAATGTTCTCTAATCTTAACCATTGCTTCGATACCATTAACTTTAGGCATCATGATATCAAGTAAAATACAATGTATCGTATTGTTATTAACGATATCAATTGCCTCTTGTCCATTGTAAGCTTCAAATACATTATAGTTTTGAGAACTTAAGTAGATTCTTAATGCTGAAACGATATCCTTTTCATCATCACATACCAATATATTGTACATTTGGAATGTCAACACTTTAACGGACAATTTTTATAGTT
>JAAYGI010000053.1 GCA_012727815.1 Erysipelothrix sp. | reverse complement strand
CAACTACTTGCGATAAAGTTTCTCTTTTAGATTGGTCATTTTGAGCTTCAGAAACAAGTTTCATGACACTTGCTAGATAACCGGATTCACCAGTACCAACAACTTTTACTTGTAATGTACCCGCACCGTTGATAGAACCACCAATAACAGTGTCTCCAACATCTTTTTTAATAGCCAGTGCTTCACCTGTAATCATAGATTCATTCACTGTTGAACTACCAGAAACAATTAAACCATCAACAGGCATATTTTCTCCGGATCTTACGATAACAACATCATCAATCTGTACATCAACAAGTGGTACTTCTTTTGTAGAACCATCTTTTTGAACTACATATGCACTTGATGGTAATAACTGAGCCATTTTCTCTAAAGCATTACCTGCTGATGCGATGGCACTGTTTTCAATCCAGTGTCCTAAAAGCATAATTACAATAAGACTTGCTAATTCAAAGAAGAAGTCCATTAAGTGTAAGTTTTGCTTTAAGATTATATTTGAAGTAAAAGCATACATAGAATAAACATATGATACTGATATCCCTAAAGAGATAAGTGTCATCATTCCAGGACTCTTCATTTCAATTTCCATTTTAGCATGTGTAAAGAAAGGTCTACCACCATATATAAATAGAATAGTAGAAAGAATCATTACAATCCATTCTGAACCTTCAAAGTAAACTTGGAATGGTAATGTAAGTCCCATCATAGGAGATAGTATCATTACAGGAACAGCAAATATAAGTGAAACAAAGAACATGAGTTTTAAGTTTCCCATATCGTGACCACCTAATCCGGAATGATCATGGTCGTGTCCTGAGTGGTCATGGTGTGAGTGATCATGCATTGTGTCATGATCGTGATTGTTATGGTTTTTGTTTTTCATAATTGTTCTCCTTTATGTCCAAAGTTTACAACTGTAAACGATTAATTTCAAGCATAATGCATTTATATTTCAAAAAGTACATTTATTGACATAAACAGTTTACAATTGTAAACTATTATCATAGGAAGTGATTATATGAATGACAAATTAGATGTATCAACAGCAGAATGGGAAGTCTTACGTGTTGTATGGAGTTTAGATCATGCTACAAGTAGAAATGTAGGGGATGTATTAAAGGAAACTCAAGACTGGGAACTTGCTACTACAAAGACTCTTCTTGGAAGACTTGTAAAAAAAGGATATTTAAAAACTGAAAAAGATGGGAATAAATTTATTTACGAAGCAACAATCAATGAATCAGATGGTATGCACAGTCGTATTGTTGAGCTTGGAGATTCCTTTTGTGCCCAATCACGTGGTGAAGCTATAACTTCAATGATAGGTAGTTTTGCACTCACACTTGAAGATAAACAAAAGATTTTAGAAGCTTTGGATAAAAAAGAATACTCAGATTCATTATCTTGCTCATGTATCAGTAACTGCATGTGTGAGGCAGGATCATGTAAATGTGGTCACCATCATATTAACTAAAGTAGATTTCGTATCTTAATATATGTAATATAAATAAAGAAGTGTTGTATTAGGTTATACCAAATATAGCACTTCTTTTCATATGAAAAGTAATTGTTAAGTTTTCATAATAAATATTGACATTATTTTCACATTATCTTAAGATTAAACCATTAAGAAAGAATAGAGGGAAGATATGAAACTAAAATTTAATAAGATAAATAAAAATTTTGGCGACTTCCATGTATTAAAAGATGTTTCCTTTCAAGTTGAATCGGGACAAATCTTTGGATACTTAGGAAGAAATGGAGCAGGTAAAACAACCTCAATCAGAATTCTAATGGATGTTTTTAGACAAGATTCCGGTGAAATATTAATTGATGATAAACCTTTTAATCCAGAAGATTATAAAATAGGTTATCTTCCAGAAGAACGTGGAATGTATGGTAAAACCAAAGTTAGAGATCAACTTGTTTATTTCGCAATGTTACGTGGTGCAACTAAGCAAGATGCACTTAAATCTGTCGAATATTGGACTGAAAGATTTGAAATAGCACATTATCTTGATAAAAAATTAGAAACATTATCAAAGGGGAATCAACAGAAAGTGCAAATTACACAAGCATTTCTAAATAACCCTGACATATTAATTCTCGATGAGCCATTTTCTGGATTAGACCCAGTTAACTCTCAAATATTCCAAGATGCTTTATCTGAATATATATCAGATGATAGAATCATTATATTTTCAAGTCACCAAATGAGTTATGTAGAAACGTTTTGTGATGATATTGCAATTATAGATAAAGGTGAAATTGTTCTTGATGGAAACTTAGAAGAAATCAAAGAAGATATTGGTGGCAATAAGAAACGTGTTTCAAGTCAAAATGATAATTTTGAATCAGTACTTGATAACTTAGGTTACAAGTATTCAAAAGATGCAAAGTCTTATATCATTGATTTAGATAATAAGGAAGAATCAAATAAATTATTAAAAGAACTTATGAATCAAGATGTTGAAATTGAATTATTCAGTGCTTATAAACCAACATTACAAGATATATTCATAGAAAAGGTAGGGGATGCTAAATGAAAAAATTAAAGACAGTATTTAATTTCGAATTTAAAGAGCTTATCTTTAGAAAATCATTGATGATTTCTACGCTTGTAATGTCTCTTGTATTCTTTGCAATCACATTTGCACCTCGTATCATTAATTTATTTACAAATGATGAAGATACAACAGAAACAGGTGGTAGTGAAACACCAGTTGACTCAGCACTTGGTAATGTTGTAATCGGTGCTGAAAATGAAGAGCTACTTGATTATGCTAAAGGTATATTTGTATCATATGAAGATATTGAATATCAATTAGATGTTAATAAGATAAAAGAAGATGTAAACAATGAAGTTTACGAAACAGGATATGTATTCACAGGTAGTGAATCCTATACTGTAGTTAAAAAAGATACTGACATGGGATTTGATGATCAATTATTCAATCATATTGTGACTACACATATCAAAGAATCACGACTCTTAGATAAAGGTATCGACCCATTAGATGTATTGGCAGCTGAAGATGTTAACTTAAATGTTGAATATGAAACATTAGGGCGTGATGCAAGCCAAGGATTTATTGTTGGATTTGTTGCATTATTTACCCTATATATGTTAATTCTATTATTTGGACAATTAGTGGCGACATCTGTTGCACGAGAAAAAGATTCACGTGCGATGGAACTTCTAATTACCAGTACTGATCAAAAAACACTAATCTTAGGAAAAGTATTTGCAACAGGACTTGTAGGGGTAGTGCAGGTATTAATTATAT
>JAAYGI010000052.1 GCA_012727815.1 Erysipelothrix sp. | reverse complement strand
CGATGTTTGAACCTAAAACAAGTGCAACAACAACGGTTAAGTCAATTCCACCACCAGCATATATCTTTTGCACAATAGCAATGAATGCAGATGATGAGTTAATAATCGCGGTAGCAAATGTACCACCGATTAGTGCTAGCCATGGATTTAATGACATAAATTCAATGAAATCATTGAAGATTTTATAGTTTTGTAATAGGGCAAGTTCTTCACCCATCATTGTTAACCCCAGGAAGGTAATTCCAAAGGCGAAGAGTACAAAGGCAATATCTTTAATTCTCTTACGACTTGCAGCAACAAATAAGATTGCTCCCACAAATACAAAGTATAGTGCGAATTGATCTATCTTGAGTCCAACCATGATAGATGTGATTGTTGTACCAATATTAGCACCAATTGCAATTCCAATCGCTTGTTTAAGGGACATCAGTCCTGCTCTTACTAGAGAAATTGAAATAACAGTTGCTGCTGAACTTGATTGAATAAGTCCAGTTATTAGTGCACCAACGATAATAGCCATTACTGTGTTGCTTGTATATTTTTCGATATAATCTCGTATTTTAGGTCCGGCAACTTCTTTAAGTCCATCGCCTAAGAATGTAATCCCTAATATAAAGAGACCAAATCCTCCTAAAACGTTGTTTATTTGCAGGCTCACGAGTCCTGTCTGTGACAATAAAATATTCATTTTAAATCCTCCGTCCGCATTAGGATACCATTTTTAAAGATAGAAAGGTTGAAAGTTAACATTGTTTAACAATTCATTTTGGTATCTTATGTTTTAGCCATAAAAAAATAGGCTGTTCAGCCTATTAATTATAGCATAAAGAATGCTAATACTAGAATTCCTAAAGCGATACGATACCATCCAAATACCTTGAAGTCGTTTTTCTTTATATAATCCATTAAGAATTTAATAACAAATATAGAAACTACAAATGCTACAAAACTTCCCAGTAGAAGTGTGAAGAGTTCAACACCTGTAAAAACAAAACCAAAGTTTAGAAGTTTTAGAAAACTTAATCCAAACATAACAGGAACTGCTAGAAAGAATGTGAATTCTGCAACTGCAAATCTAGAGACTCCAATTAGTAAACCACCAATAATAGTTGCTCCTGATCTTGAAGTTCCAGGTACAATCGAAAGTATTTGGAATACCCCGATTATGAATGCTGTTTTATAAGTAATATCCATTAAGTTTTTTGTACTTGGTTCTTTATCTTTATTTCTGTTTTCAATAATGATAAAAATAATCCCATAGAATATTAATGCAAGTGCAATAACAGTAGGTGTTTCAAAGTGTGTTGATACATAATCATCAAACAAGAGTGTAACAACTGTTCCTGGAATTAAAGCAACGATAACTTTTAACCAAAGGTTAACAGTATCTTGCTTAATGGTCCATTTGTTATCTACCTTTTTAATTGGAAGCATTTTGTTCCAAAATAGTAGGAGAACTGCAAGTATTGCTCCAAGTTGTATAACAACAAAGAATACTTCTTTAAATGCATCACTTCCATTTAACTTGATAAACTCATCCACTAATAACATGTGTCCAGTACTACTGATAGGTAACCATTCAGTGATACCTTCTACAATACCAATAAAAATAATTTTCAATATTTCAAAAAAGTTCATATAAACCTCCATAAATAAGTCTATACAATAATAGCACCTTTGTCACAAATTTGTAAGTTAAGTATGGCATGTTCTTTACCGAATTTAAGTGTTATTTCATTGTAAAGCTCATGTGCATCACTTTTTTTTACAAGTGCAATGATTGTAGGTCCAGCCCCAGATATCCAATGTGTAAGTGCTTTTGATTTATTTAAGAAGTGGTCTATATCATCATAATTCTTAATGAGTTTTTGTCGATATGGTTGGTGTAGTTTGTCTTTTGTTACAGATGCAATCAATTCTTTATTACCTGTTTCAAATGCAACTTTTAGAAAAGCTGTACGTGAAGAAGTGTGGATAACATCAGAAATCTGATAATTATCAGGCATTATATCCCGTGCATCTTTTGTTAGTACTTCATAATTGGGAATGATTGCAATAAATGTAAGGTCATCGTGAATCTTAAAGTTTTGATTATAGAGTTTTTTATCAGCCAGTGATAAGTTCATATTTCCAATAACGGCAGAAACGACATTATCAGGATGTCCCTCAATATCATTTGCTATTTTTGCAATGTCTAACTTACTGAGTTTTAAATCAGCGTAACGGTTGGCTGCAATAATTCCAGCAACAATACATGTTGAAGAACTTCCCAAGCCTCTTGCTATTGGAATATGACTTTTAGTGTGTAAATGAATGTTACTGGGTGGTTCTATATTATATGTGTTCAACACAGTGAAGAAAGTATCCAGTACAAGTGATGTAGTGAAAGAATAAGTGTCATCACTAAAAGTAATGCCCTCAGTATTGAAGTTGAAATCAAAAGTATTATAAAGGTTCAAAGCAATACCTGCCATATCAAAACCTGATCCAATATTTGCAGTGCTAGCAGGAACTGTAATTCTAAACTTCATAAGATTGCTCCTTCTTAATATAGTCCAAGAGTGTAGATTCTACATCTTTTTTCGCGACAACATCTTTGAAACGTAGATCTAGTGTATTGAGTATTCTGATAGTATCAGGATAGGGTTCTTGAGAACGTAACTCTATCTCACTAAGTATTTGATAAGGGTCATCAGTCTTTAGGTCAAATAAATCTTTATAGATTGTTGGGAATTTATATGGACTTGCAGTCGATACAATCACTTGAATATTATCATTGTTTGGATCTTGTGGTATGGCAGTTGCAGTATGTGGGTCAACAAGTATTCCACTACTTGCAAATACGTCCTTGATACCTTTAAAGGTATTTGCATCACTTGCCATTTGTGTTCCAAAAACTTCTTGTAATTGTTTAAGTTCACGAGAACTGAGTTCAAATCTTTTATGTTCATTTAAGGATTTCATCCAAGTATTAATCTTATCTTTATCATTGAACATGAAGTAAAGCAGTCTTTCAAGATTGGAAGATATTAAGATATCCATTGAAGGTGAAGATGTTACTTTGAATGTTTGTTCATTAATATCATATATTCCAGTTGTGAAAAACTTGTAGAGTACATTGTTTTCATTGGTACATACAATTAATCTATTAATAGGGAGTCCCATTGATTTAGCGATATATGCAGCAAGTATGTTACCAAAGTTGCCCGTAGGAACATAGATGTCTACTTTTTTCTTAGGATCAAGTCTTACAAACAAATCATAATAATATATTACTTGTGGTAATAATCGTGCGATGTTTATAGAGTTGGCAGAACTGATATTTAATGTTTCATGTTTTAAGAAGAAATCTTTTACTGCTCTTTGTGCATCATCAAAGTTTCCTTCAATTGCTAATGCCAGTACATTATCACCAACTTGTGTTTGCATTTGTTGCTTTTGAATTTTACTGGTTCCATATTCAGGATATAAAACAGCAATCGATAATCCATCAACATTAGATAAGGCTTCCATTGCAGCTTTACCTGTATCACCAGATGTTGCAGCAAGTATTGTTAGATGTTCTATGTCATGTTTTTGCATGGCTAATTTTAATAGATAGGGATAGATTGATAAAGCTTGATCTTTAAATGCAGATGTTTTTCCATAGAATAGTTCAAGAAAATATTTATTATCGTTGAATTTTCTAAGACCTGTAATTGAAGGATGATTAAAATTATCAAAATTATAAGCCTTAGAAACACTATCAACAATTGATTCAGATGAAAATTCATCGAAAAATAAAGACAATATTTTTATTGCAAGTTCCTGATATGTTAAATGATAACAATCATCGATTGATAAGTTGGGAAGTGTTGTAGGTACATAAAGTCCTCCATCTGAAGATAAACCATCAAGAATTGCTCTTGATGCACTAATTTCTATATTTGAACGTGTACTTGTATATTTCATAATTACAGCCCTTTCTATTGATACAAGTATAATTATATGATAAAGTATCCACATAGTAAAGACAATCGTACACAATGAGAGGACAAAATATGAATACAAAGAAAAAGTATTATTTAGTTGAAAAGGAAATATTATCAGAAGCAATCTTAAAAGTAATGGAAGCAAAAGCGCTTTTAGACCAAGGAAAAGTTAAATATGTTTCAGAGGCAGTTAAAGCAGTAGGTATCAGTCGTTCTGTATTTTACAAATATCATGAATCTGTTCGACCATTTTTCGAACATGAATTTCATTCAACGATTACCTTAGGGATGGAGTTACTTGATGATCCAGGTGTATTGGGCGATGTACTATCGCGTCTTGCAACCTATGAAATTAATGTATTAACGATCAATCAAACCATTCCGATAGCACATGTTGCAAACGTCACCATTACATTTGAAACTTTAAATATGGATGTAAATGTGGACAAATTAATTCGAGAATTGGAGAATCATAAGAGTATTAGAAAAGTATCAGTATTAGCAAGGGAGTAATAAGATGAAGGTATGTGTTTGTGGTTATGGTGTTGTAGGACAAGGTGTCGTTGAAATACTGGATAGAAAAGATAAAGATAAGGTTCGATATATATTTACACGAGAGCTTTTGGAAGATCCAAGACATGTTGTAGATTTTATGGAAGTGTTGAAAGATCCTGAAGTAAAGATAATTGTTGAGGCGATGGGTGGTTTGGATCCAGCATTTCAAATGATGGAAAATGCTCTTAAACATGAAAAACATGTTGTCACTTCCAATAAGGAACTTGTGGAGAAATATGGTTCTTATCTTAATGCACTTGCAAAAAAGATGGGGGTACACTTTATGTTTGAAGCAAGTGTAGGGGGTGGGATACCTTTAATATCAACACTTAGACATGGTTTAGGATATGAAGATATCAGTCAAATTAAAGGGATTCTAAATGGAACATCAAACTACATACTTACTAACATGATTCAAGATGGAATATCATTTGAAGTAGCACTTAAAGATGCTATGGATAAAGGATATGCTGAAAAAGATCCAACAGATGATATTGAAGGATATGATACAGCCAGAAAAATTGCAATATTAGGTTCAATACTTCTTGGAAAAGAAATAGATTTTAAAGATATTGATATTAAAGGTATTGTTGATATTAATGAGGATATGATTACATATGCACAAAACAATAAACTAAAGATTAAATTAATCGCATCGGTTGAAGATACCGGAAAAGATGTATTTATCAGTGTTGCACCAACATTGATAGATCAAACACATCCTTTTTATAGTATTGATGGTGTTGACAATGCGGTGCTATTTAAGGGACAGGATGTTGGAGAAGTCATGGTAAAGGGTGCAGGAGCGGGAAGATACCCAACAGCAAGTGCCATGGTATCGGATGTATATGCACTTGATTATAAGATGCCTAGTACTGTCTTTTGGACAGATGAAAAAGTAGATGTTAAGTACAAGGATGATAATGTCTTAGAATTTAAGAATTCAAAGTATGAAAAAAAACATAAGAGTGAAGTAGATTCTAAATACTATCTATCACTGGGAGGTTAATATGAGACTGGTTCAAAAATATGGGGGTTCATCCCTTGCAGATGCAAAACATGTAGCGCGTGTTGCTAAAAAAATATCAGAGTCTTATCATGCAGGAAATGAACTTGTAGTTGTACTCTCAGCACAAGGTAAAACAACCAATGCATTGATTGAAATGGCAAAGGAAGTTAATGATGCACCTACCGATAGAGAACTGGATATGCTTTTAGTAACAGGGGAGCAACAATCAGTTGCGCTGATGTCTTTGGCACTATCACAATATAACTGTCCTTCTATTTCCCTAAATGCATACCAGGCGGGTATCTATTCTGATGGACGCTTTGGAAAAGCAAGGATAACAGAAATTGATGGTTCACGTATTGAAGAAGAATTAAAAACAAAGAAAGTTGTTATTGTAACAGGATTTCAAGCTGTAAATTTAAATAAAGATTATACTACATTGGGACGTGGTGGCTCAGATACAAGCGCTGTTGCGATCGCAAAAGTAATTGCTGCAGACAAGTGTGAAATATATTCAGATGTAGATGGTATCTATACATCAGATCCAAGACTTGTAAAAACTGCCAAACGACTTAAAGAAATAGATTATGATT
>JAAYGI010000051.1 GCA_012727815.1 Erysipelothrix sp. | reverse complement strand
GGTTAATCAAGATGTTGCTGAAACTGATGATGAAATCGTAGTAACAATTCGATTTCCTAAATAAAAAGAAGGATGTGGCATATGGGAAAGATCATAGCAGTTGCTAACCAAAAAGGTGGCGTAGGAAAAACAACGACGAGTATTAACTTAGCAGCAGGTCTGGCTTATTTAGGTCAGAAAATATTACTTGTGGATTTAGATCCCCAAGGTAATGCAACACAAGGTGTTGGTGCTACTAAGCAAAACTTCGATCTAAGTACATATGACTTACTCATTGATAAACATGAAGTTGAAAAAGTTCGTATAAAACTTTCTTCACCACCATTAGATGTAATTCCAGCTACGATTGACTTAGCAGGAGCCGATCTTGAAATGAATAAATTTGAAGTAGGAAGAGACAGTATCTTAAAGAAGAAATTAGACAGAGTAAAAGATCAATATGATTATATTCTTATTGATTGCCCTCCATCTCTTGGTCTTCTAAATACAAACGCGCTTACAGCCGCAGATTCTGTTATTATTCCAGTTCAAAGTGAATACTATGCACTTGAAGGATTAACACAATTATTATCAACAATTAGACTTGTTCAAAAACTATTCAATCCAAATCTTAAGATTGAAGGGGTTTTACTTACAATGGTAGACCTCAGAACAAGATTGAGTATTGAGGTACAACAAGAAGTACGTAAATACTTTAAAGAACGCGTATATAAAAATAATATTCCGAGAAATGTTAAATTATCTGAAGCACCATCTCGTGGACAAACTATCTTTGAATATGATATTAAATCTGAAGGTGCTAAAGCATACGCTGCTTTATCAAAAGAAGTACTAAAAAATAATCAAAGGGGTGAAAAGAATGGCAAATAATAATCGTTTAGGTAAAGGTTTAGGAGCTATATTTGGAGATGATGTTTCCAATATTCTTGAAGAGATACAACAGGGTAACCGTGAAGACTTAGGTCATAAAACACAACTTCCGATCAATGATGTACGTCCTAACCCATATCAACCAAGAAGATATTTTGACGAAGTAAAGCTGGGAGAACTTGCTGAATCTATTCGTCAACACGGCTTATTCACACCTGTCTTAGTAAGAGAGGCCAAATCAGGTTACGAACTTGTTGCTGGTGAAAGAAGACTTAGAGCTTCTAAAATCGCAGGACTTGAGTTTATAGAAGCAATCGTTGTTGAATTCAATGATGAACAGATGATGGAAATTGCTATCATTGAGAACATCCAACGTGAGGATCTTAATGTACTTGAAGAAGCTCAAGGATATCAATTATTGATTGATAACCTACATTTAACACAAGAAGACGTTGCACAGCGCGTTAATAAATCTAGAAGTCATGTAGCAAACTTATTAAGACTTCTAAGATTACCAACCAGTGTTCAAAAAATGGTACAAGAAGGTAAGTTAACCATGGGACATGTTAGACCCTTAATTACCCTTGAAAATCCAAAAGAAATCGAACGCTATGCAAAAGAAATTTATGCTAAAAAACTTTCTGTACGTGATGCAGAACGTCTGATAAATCAAATTGATAATGAAGACAAACCTAAGATTAGAATTAAAAGAAAAGACTATGAGTATGCAGAAACTTTATTTGAAAAGAAATTGCAAACACGTATTCTAATTGAAAATAAAAAAATTAATATATCATTTGAAGATGATGAAGATCTTAACCGAATTTTAGACGTTTTAGGACTTATAGAATAGGAGATATTATGATAATAGCATTTACAGGAGCAGGAATTAGCAGAGAATCAGGTATTGCAACATTTATGGAGCAGCCTGATGTTAGGGATCGATTGTATAGATCATATGCAACGGATTACCCTGAATCTTATAATGAAACTATAAAGCAATTGCATGATGTAGTATCTCATGCAGGACCCAACGATGCCCACTATGCACTGAGTGATTACAATATACCTGTAATTACAATGAATATAGATGGCTTACATGAGGCTTGTGGAACAGATACTATGACACTTCATGGAACACTTCCAAGTGAAGATGAACTATCGCATGCGAATACATTATGGAATAAACCGGTACTCTATGGTGATCCAGCCCCCAACTATCACAAAGCAATGCAAAAGATAGATAAATTGGGGTCGGACGATATATTGCTTGTTATTGGCGCATCACGCCATACAGCCATAGCCGTAGAGATTAGAGAACTTGCACACTCTAATGGTGTAGAAATTATCGAAATACAAGAAAATGCAGTAATCGAAGTTAGAGAAACTCTTTTAAACTTACAGGAGAAGGGAAGACTATGAACTTAAAACAACAAGTTGGAATTAAATCAGCAGAATATGTACAAGATGGTATGGTTGTAGGACTGGGAACAGGCTCAACAGCTGTATATATGATTGAGGAATTAGCAAGACGCATGAAAGAAGAAGGTCTAAAGATTGTAGGTGTACCTACATCTAAGCAAAGTGAAACACTTGCCTTGTCTTTAGATATTCCTTTAAAAGATATTAACCAAGTACCTTTTATTGATCTAACAATTGATGGTGCCGATGAATTTGATGCACAAATTAGTGGAATCAAAGGAGGCGGTGGTGCGCTTCTTTATGAGAAGATTGTTGCAAACATGTCTAAAAATGTAATATGGATTGTTGATGAAACAAAAGAAGTTGAAACTCTAGGTAAATTTCCTTTACCAATAGAGGTTATACCTTTTGGATCACAAGCTCTATTTGTTGAACTTGCTCTTAAAGGATATAGACCAGAATGGCGTATGAGTTCAGGCGCTAAATTTCTAACAGATTCACAAAACTATATTCTTGATCTTCACCTAGAAAAAATAGAAGATGTTAATAAGATTGCAAATGAATTAAAGAAAATGATTGGTGTTGTTGAACATGGATTATTCATAGGTATGACCGACATGGTTATTATCGCAACGTCCACAGGACTTAAACAAATCGGTGAATTAAAAACAAAATAAAGAACCCTTTGGGGTTCTTTTCTTAACAAGGAGGCATCACATGCAATACAATTTAAATGATACAATCGTATCAATTATTACAGCACTACAAGAAAGTGCAATATCTGTTATTAGATTGAGTGGAAGTGAGTCTATAGGAATAGCAAATAAACTATTCTCAAAAGATATCACAGACCAAGCATCTCATACAGTTTCATATGGTTATATTATTGACCCTATTAGTAAGAAAACAATTGATGAGGTTTTACTGACAGTTTATAGAGCTCCAAAAACTTATACACGTGAAGATGTTGTTGAGATATCATGTCATGGTGGTGTTTTAGTTACTAAGAAAGTTCTTTCTCTATGTTTAGCTGCAGGAGCTAGAATGGCAGTAAATGGAGAATTCACACAACGTGCATTTTTAAATGGACGTATTGATATGTCGCAAGCAGACTCAGTAATGGATCTAATCCAATCAGAAAACGAGTTTGCAAGAGAGTTGGCTATTTCAGGTGTACAAGGAAATATTCATAAATTAATTACACCTTTTCTTGATAGACTGCTTGAGATTATCGCAACAATAGAAGTAAACATAGATTATCCTGAGTATGATGATGTTGTTATGCTAACACAAGACTCATTACTACCAAAAGCACAAGAATTCTTAAAAGATTTAGGTGTTATTTTAAAAGAATCACAAAGTGGACGTATATTAAAAGAAGGTGTAAAAACTGTAATACTTGGAAAACCTAACGTTGGTAAATCAAGTATCCTGAATGTTATCTTAGATGAAGATAAAGCAATTGTTACAGATATAGCAGGTACAACACGAGACCTAGTTGAAGGTTGGATAAAGTTAGATAATGTTGCCCTACATTTAATAGATACTGCAGGATTACGAGAAACAGAAGATAAAATTGAACAAATAGGAATACAAAAAAGTAGACTTGCATTAAAGCAAGCAGAATTTGTAATTTTAGTATTTGATGCATCCAAGACATTAGATGATGAAGATTTAGAACTATTAGAAATCACAAAAGATAAAGATCGTATTATTGTTTACAACAAGATGGATCTATCAAATGAGCGTAAAGATGGTGTAAATGTAAGTGCACTGACAAATGATGTTAGCGCACTAACAGATGCTATCAATGAACACTTCGCAATTCATAAGGAAGCATTGAAACGTCCTACTCTATCAAATGAACGTCATATAGCTGCCGTAAGTGCAAGCTATCTTGCAATGGAAAGTGCTGTAACAGCATTAGAATTGGGTGTAGAACTTGATCTTGTAACACTTGATCTAAGTGAATCCTATACAGAACTCGCTTCTATTATTATGCCACGCCAAGATATAGATATACTTGATGAAATATTCAGTAGATTCTGTTTGGGTAAATAATATGAGCTATACATGGATTGATACACATGCACACCTAATGAGTGATGGCATGTATGAAAATTTTGAAGATATTAAAAGAAATGCGCATGAACACAATGTTCATAAAATTTGTATTATATGTGGAAACTTACAACAAGTGGAAAGATTTATAAAAACATGTGAAGATGATCCCATGTTTGATATGGCGCTGGGAGTACATCCAACTAGTGCCAAAGAAGTATCTCAAGAAGAATTTCAAAAGATGCTTGAATATGTAAAACATCCACAAGTTAAATTCATAGGTGAGATAGGTCTTGATTATTACTGGGACGACTCATATAAAGATATTCAAAAAGACTATTTTATAAGACAAATTGAAATTGCAAATAAGTATAATCTACCAATTAGCATTCATATGCGTGATTCAAGTGATGACGTATATGAAATACTAAAAGCGTATCCTGTTAATAGAAAAGGAATCGCACACTGTTTTACTGATGGTGTTGTTTCGGCACAAAGATTCATTGATCTTGGATACTATATTGGGGTAGGTGGAATTGTTACATTCAAGAATGGGGAGAATGTTCAAGCACTTATTAAAGAATTACCATTTGATAAGATTCTAAGTGAAACAGACAGTCCTTATCTATCACCTGTTCCATTCAGAGGAAAACCTAATCAACCCGCTTATGTATCCTATGTAGGAAAAGAGATTGCTAAATTAAAAGGTATATCTGAAGAAGAAGCTCTAAAGCAGCTTGAAAGTAATTATAAAACACTCTTGGAAGCATTATAATGAAAACAGCCTTAGAATTACAAAAGCTATACTTTAATGAAAACAAGACCAAAGATATTGTTTTTAGAAAAGAAACTTTGACCAATTTATATAATAATTTAGAGAACTTTGAGCAAGAAATTTTTGATGCCTTTAAAAAAGATTTGGGTAAGTCAGAATTTGAAAGCTATACAACTGAATTAGGCTACATAAAGAAAAGCATTACACATACATTAAAAAACTTAAATAAGTGGACAAAAAGGAAAAAAGTTAAGACTCCCTGGTACCTATTTGGAAACAAGAGTTATATTTATAAAGAACCGTTAGGACATGTTTTAATCATATCTAGCTTCAATTATCCATTACAACTTTTGTTTGAGCCATTAATAGGAGCAGTAGCATCAGGAAATGTAGTGAGTATTAAGCCATCGGAATATGTTCCCAATATCAATAAGGTAATTAGAAAGATTATTGAAAGTTCATTTGCAAGGGGACATGTGAATATATATGAAGGTGGTGTTGAAGTAACACAATCATTACTTGAATATAAGTATGATCATATATTTTTCACCGGAAGTGAAAAGGTCGGAAAAATTGTTTATCAAAAAGCAAGCCAGCATTTAACACCTGTCACCCTTGAGTTGGGAGGGAAAAGTCCCGCCATTATTTTTGAAGATGCTAACATATACAAGATAATAGATTCTATAATATGGGGTAAATTTACTAATGCTGGACAAACATGTGTAGCGCCTGATTATGTGCTTGTAGAAGCATCACAAAAAGATAAATTTATAAAAGCAGCTATAGCATCAATTCAAAAACTGTATGGTCACAATATTGAAGAAAATTCTGATTACGGTCGAATTATCTCTAAAAGACATCATGATAGACTTATTAACCTACGTGATCTTCATGCTAATGATATCGTATATGGTGGTGAAGCGAAGGGTTTATACTTTGAACCCACACTTTTAGATATTAAGGATATCTCAAGCCCAATTATGAGTGAAGAAATATTTGGACCAATTCTTCCTATTATTACATTTGATAAAAGTCCCATTGAAGTAATTAAAGTGCATAAAGACCCCCTAGCTCTATATGTATTTACCGATGACAAAAAGAAGTACCAAAAGATTATCAATGAAGTTCCCTTTGGTGGTGGGATGGTAAATAATACATTGATGCATCTTAGTAATCCGAATCTGCCTTTTGGTGGACGGGGATCATCTGGAATGGGTAAGTATCATGGGTCTTATAGTATTGATACTTTCAGTCATACAAAGTCTATTATGTTTAGTAATTTTAAATTTAAGGATTCACTTGTTTTACCACCCTTTAAAAATAAGTTAAGTATTATAAAGAAGATTTTAAAGTAGATTATATTAAAGTGTATAAGTTTGCTATGCTAAGGTAGCGAGATTTATCGGAGGAAATATGGAAAATTCAATAAAAAAACAAAATGGAGTTACTAGTGTTCTTGAAATGGACAAAAAGACACTAAGTCAATTTGTGGATAACTATTGTGTTATTGATACAAAAATAGCCCACAAGCAAATGCAGTTGGATACGGACAAAACACTTATTGGTAATGAAAAAGATGTCTTTATAAACTCAATTCACACGCATTACAATCAATTCGTTAAAGAAAAGGCACACTTTGACTCTGATCCTTACCAAGTAAAGTTGGATAAGATCATCGCCGATGAAAATGAATTAAAGTATAAAGACGATTTGTATGAAAATAGTAAGAAAAGCATTTATAAAAACGGTTTGAAAATATTTATAGGTACCTTTATTTCAATTATTGGAGGATACTTATTACATTATCCAATTCTTATGATAATTGCAGGATTCGATAATTATAAAGTTGGAAACTTTACACCAAAAATGCAAGCCAATAGTATTGCGATTGGTGTGATTACAGTATTTCTAATTCTTATACTATCAATGAATGTAATGACATTACTTATAAGACGTAAAAGATCACAAAGAATTGAAGCACATGATAAAGTAGTTAAAGATATAAAATCAGAATTTAGAAAAGTTAGAGATGCTTATAAAGAACAAGAACACTTAAGTAAAGCATCACTAGCAGATACCTTTTATCTTGAAGAAAGAATCACTAAGGTAAATGATGCTTTCAACAAATTAATGGTAGATTATATCACACCATTGGAATCAGAAGTAAAAGAGTTAGAATCAGTAAAAGATTCCTACCTTGCTTGTTTACCTGAGGCACTTACAAACAAGAATGATATATATTATATTGCAAGTAACTTAAAGCAAGAGAACATTTCTTCTTGGGGTGAGGCTGTTGATAAATTAAACAAAGAACTTCAAAGAAGAGAATCAGTTCAACGTGCAAAGATCCAAGTTTTAGAAAGTTTAGCTTTAAACACTAATAAAAATTCAAGCAATGCATCATTAATTAAAGATGAAATTGAAAAACTAAAAGTAGTGATGGCTGATTACGATGTTAAGTCAGAAGCACGATTTAAAGAAAAAACTTCAGCATAATGAGAAAATAAAAACCTTATACCAGTACATAATGTACAGTATAAGGTTTTTTTGTATAGTTATTAATGTGTTGTTTTCTTAGCAATGTAACTACCAAGACCTTGAATAAAGGACACGATTAGTATGATGACAAGTACACTGATATAAAGAATATCTAACATACTTCTATCATAACCATATCTTTTAACAAAGACCCCCAATCCACCGGTTCCAAAAGAACCTGCGATTGTAGTAAGTCCAAAGAGTACAACAAGTGTTATTGAAGCCCCCCTTGCAAGACGTGGGATACTTTCTTTAAGATAGACACGTGTAATGATTTGAACTTTAGATTGTCCCATTGACTGTGCGGCTTCAATTAAGCCTGGATTAACATCCAATAAGGAAGATTCAACCTGTCTTACAAAGAAAGGTATGGCACCAATTACAAGAGGGATAATAGCCCCTGTCACACTGATTGCTTGTTTTCCAAATAGAAGACTTACTAAGGGATAAAGTAGCATATATAAAATAAAGAAAGGTATTGACCAGACAAGGTTAGTAATAACATCTAGTAATTTACTGACTGGTTTATTTTCTAAGATACCACCTGGTTTTGTAACAACCAGAAAGACACCAATAATAATACCCAGTACAATTACAAGTGTTCCAGATATAATCATCATCTGTGCTGTCTCGATAAGTGATATTTTAAACTCTGGTAGATAATTTATAAAGTTAGGTAAGTATTTATTAAGCATTGATTAAGACCTCCACTTTAGTATGTTGTTTCAGATATTCAATTGTATCTTCTTGGATTTTTTTATCACCTTTGAGAATAACGATTAATGATCCTATTGGCATATTTTTGATAACATCAACCGTACCATAAATAATACTTGCTTGTATATTGAATCTTTGTGATATATCAGATATTAAGGGAACGGCTGTTTCGTTACCTAAGAAATCAAGTTTGAGTACATATTCATTAGGATTGATTCCAAGTATATCTTTGTTGTCATCTAGGATTGTAAGTATTTTATCGACATTACGCATAGATGAGGTAAATTCCTTAGTAATCGTGCTTTGTGGATTTGAGAAAACTGCTTCAACGGTATTATCTTCTACAATGTGTCCATTCTCCATTACAGCGACATGGTCGCATATTTCCTTAATAACAGCCATTTCATGGGTTATAACGACAATTGTGATACCTAGGGTCTTATTTAGTTCTTTAAGTAGTTGTAGTATTTGTTGAGTAGTTTGTGGGTCTAGTGCACTTGTTGCTTCATCACACAGTAAGACTTTAGGATCGTTTGCTAAAGCTCTTGCGATTGCAACACGTTGTTTTTGTCCACCACTGAGTTCTGAAGGATATGCATCAACCTTATCTTCAATTCCAACAAGTTTTAAAAGATTGAGTACTTTTTCTTTGTCGTGGTTTTTATCTAAAGCAAAACTTACGTTCTGATAAACTGTGCGAGATGCGAAAAGATTAAATTGTTGGAAAATCATTCCCAGGTCCTTACGTTTTTCTCTTAGTTGAGAATCATTGAGTTTCATCAAATCAACGCCACCTACAAAAACTTCACCACTGTCTGGTTTTTCTAAAAGGTTTATAAGTCTTACAAGTGTACTTTTACCAGCACCACTATAACCTATAATTCCAAAGATCTCGCCATCTTTAATATGTGTACTTACATTCTGTACAGCTTTAACTTCATTTGACTTAGTGACAAATGTTTTTGATATATTTTTTAATTCAATCATGGTTTCACCCCTTACAGTAAAAAAGTACCAAGAAAGGTGATATTTCTTATGTCCACCTTCTGTATACTTTTAGGATTTTATTTATTAAACTAAGATAATTTTATCCTTTATATATATACATTTTACTTCATAGTATTTAGTGTAATTATGGTGTAAAAACGTTGAAAAGTCAAGAGATGTAGTAGATCCTAGAAATTAGAAGTAGATATGAAATTTGCTAATTCAAATGCTTTTATAGTCTTAGTAATCATAAACTAGAATGTAAAGGTACCTTGACAACGAATATATCAAAATATATAATATATGTAAAGGTAACTTGTCAAAGGAGTGATAGAACGTGAGAAATCGAGTCGAAGAATTGAGAAAAGCACGAAAGTTGAATCAGGATGAGTTTGCAAGGGCAATAAAAGTATCTCGGCAAACTGTTAGTTCTATTGAAACGGGTAAATACAATCCGTCTTTAGAGTTAGCTTTTAGAATTTCGAATTTTTTCGAAATGACTATTGAGGAAATTTTTATTAATGACGGGAGTGTTGAGAAATGAAAAAGAATATGTTTATGACAGGATTTGTATATGTTCTTACTGGTATCATATTTTTACTATGTGCTATTTTACTGGATACGAAGTTCAATGGTATATTTTGGGGATTTGCAGGTGCTGGGATAATTCCTGGGCTTATTATGATCTTTAAGTATTTATATTGGACACAACCCAAAAATGAAGCAAGATATAAAACCAAGATAGAGGAAGAGGAAATCAACCTACATGATGAGCGTAAGGAGCTCTTTAGAAACCAATCGGGACGCTATGCCTACATATTAGGATTAATTACAGTTTGTTTTTCTATTATCGTCTTATCCTTATTGTACTATTTTGATGTCATTCAAAATGCTAAACTCTTAATTATTTATTTAGGTCTATATGCAGTGTTTCAATATATATCAGGAATACTTATATTTAAGTATCTAAACAAAAAATATTAAATACAAAGCTTACATTTGTTTATGTTATAATACTTTAGGAAGAGGTGTAGAATGAAATTTAGTACAAAAGAATTGGTGCTTCAGGCAATGATTGCATCTATGTATGTAGTGATAACTTTTTTATTCCAAAGTGTATCATTTGGAGCTGAACAATTTAGAGCAGCAGAATTTTTATTAATATTGGTACTGGTACATCCTAAAAATATGGTAGGTATTATATTAGGAACATTAATTGCAAATCTATTCAGTACTGTAGGAATAGTAGATGTTGCGGTAGGAACATTTGCAACATACCTTGCACTTGTCCTAATGACAAAGCTAAAAGGAAAATGGTTGAAATATTTAATGCCGGCTGTTGTGAATGGTGTTATAATTGCCATCATGTTGAATGTAGTATTTGACTTACCTCTTGTAATTACAATGTTTACTGTCTTTGGATCAGAGTTGATTGTAACGATGGTTCCATGGTTAATTATCGGTGATAAATTGATAGAAAACCCTAAAATTAAAGAGATATTTGGATAATCACACATCCTCACACAATTAAGTGTATTTCAAAAACCTTCTGTTTAGAAGGTTTTTTCATTGTTTGACCCTAGAAGCATCTAGAAATGTCTAAATGTTTGACCTTTATTTTACCTTATGTTATTGTGTCTAAGTCTTTTGGAAAGGAGACAAATGATGAAAAAACATATGATGTTTATTATCACAATGATAACAATGCTGTTACTAAGTGGATGTGCGATTAATGCCGATTCAAGTAGCAACCTTGTATATCCCTCATTTGATACACAAATTAATAAAATAGAACCTAAACCTTATAAAACAGAAATCGTTGAACAAGTCGTAGATCTAGAAGCACCTTGGGTAGAAACTCAAGATGGTCTACATAATGACCCACAAGGTCAGTCTTGGTTATCAGCAAAGGTTAAAGATGGAACACGCGGTACTTCACTTAAAAAGTTTGCAGTAGCATACAACATTAAAGGTGAAGAACTAAGCCGTATAGAGTTACCGGAAGAACAAGAAGTGGTGAATACAACACCAACTATTTATGCAAATGGTCAAAAAGCTAAGCCAGGGGCTTACTTTACATCATCAAGAATGACACGTTACGGATATGACTGTGTCGGATGTAATTTCAGTAATGAACGCGGAAATACATCAGCAGGTATTCAAATTGGAAACAATGAAGTACGCCAAAAAGATGGATCATGGAAAACAGGTATAACTTATGAAGGTTACTATATCATAGCAACCTCACAAGCTATTCCTCTATGTTCTATTGTAGAGGTATCTAACCACACAATTTCAGGACGTGGTATTGAAAGTAATAAACCTTTCAAAGCAATCGTACTTGATAGAGGTGGAGCGATACAGGGATCTAAAACAGACCTATTTATAGGTTCTGAAAGAGATAAGACAGTATCAATGGGTAGAAAATATCCTGTGGATATAGAAATTATTCAAATGGGTAACCGTACAAAAACAAACGGTATCTATAATTGTGGTATATAGGAAGGCTTAATCGCCTTCCTTTTTTAATAGTTTCATAAAATCTGGCTAATATGTCCTTTGTAATTTCAAGTCATTATAATTCATGGTATAATTCTAGTATGGAAAAACTAAGAATAAAAGAAACAATTGTAGTAGAAGGTAAGCATGATGTTGATAAAATTAAGTCATGTGTTGATGCTGATGTTATTGTAACATCAGGGACACACCTCTCTAAAAAAACATTAGAGTTATGTAAAAAACTCAATGCGTCTCATGGAATTATAGTATTTACAGATCCTGATGGACCTGGAGAAATGATACGTACTAAGATTATAGAAGCAGTGGGAACATGTAAGCATGCATCTCTTGCTCTAAAACAAAGTAGAAAAAATAAAAAAGTAGGTATAGAACATGCATCTTGTTCAGATATCAAAGAAGCTTTAGAAAAAGTAGCAACATTTGATATTAGAAAAGACACTTTAACTCAAGAAGAGTTCTTTGAACTGGGACTAAGTGGTAGAAGTGATAGCCAAGATAGAAGAGATATATTATCTGAAAGATTGAACATACCTGTAACAAATGCAAAAAGGTGTTTTAAATACCTTAATATGTTGGGCTTAACAAAAGATGCTTGTCTTAAGATTTTACAAGGAGAATGAATTTGGAAACAATCGCAAATAAAACAGTAAGTATGAAATACTTAGAAAAATATGAACGTTATGCAAAGAAGAAGTTTGGTCAAAACTTTATTATAGACCCTTCTGTTGTAAGAACTATTGCCAAACATAGTGGTAGTGGTCCTTTAGTATTAGAGATAGGACCTGGACTGGGTGCATTGACGCAACAACTTGCATTAAATTATGATCAAGTCATTGCATATGAGATAGATCCACATATGGTTGAAATACTTAAAGAGTCACTTGATGGCCTTGATAATGTAGAGGTTATTTTAGAAGACTTTTTAAAGGCTAATTTATCGGAATTAAAAGATAAAAGATTAGATGTTTGTGCAAACTTACCATATTACATTACGACACCACTTTTATTTAGATTGATGGAATTAAATGTGGGTAAGATGACTTTAATGGTTCAAAAGGAAATTGGAGACAGACTTGCAGCAAAACCGAATACAAAAGACTATAATGCTTTATCTATTCAAGTTCAATATTACTTTGATGTAAGTATTGCAATGCATGTATCTAAAGAATCATTTCATCCAAGACCTGGTGTGGAATCAATCATAGTACAACTTGTACCAACTGGAAATACAATGCCATATGATGAGAAAGAATTCTTTAAATTCTTAAGAGCATGCTTCCAATTTAGAAGAAAAACACTTCTTAATAATCTAAAGACCTTAGAATTAGATGTAGATTATGCTGAAATGCTAACAGACAACGGCTACGCGGTTAATTTAAGAGCGGATACTTTGTTATTAGAAGATTACTTAAAGCTCTATGGAGCGCTTTATAATGCGTGAGAAGTCCTATGCAAAGATAACTTTGTCTCTTTATGCATATAAAGAGGGAGATGAACTAAGATTTAAGAATATTATCGTACCGATAGATCTTTTTGATATGGTTTACTTAGACAAATGTGATGAGATGAAAATCACAACAAATAAAAGGTATCTTCCAAATGATAAAAGGAATACAGTCTATCTTGCATTAGAATTATTAAAAGAGAAATATCAAATCAATGATAATTTTAAAGTACATATTGTCAAGAACATCCCTGCCCAATCTGGCTTAGGGGGTGGCTCCAGTAATGCAGCAACTGTTATCAATATGTTTGATAAAATGTATGACCTAAATATGTCATTAAAAGATAAGATGGAAGTCGCAAAGCAAATCGATGAAGATACACCTTATTGTATCGAAACTTTACCTTCTGCAGTAGAAGGTTATGGTCAGATTGTAAATCCAATAGCATACAATGTAGAAATGTATTATCTACTTGTAAAACCAGGATTTGGCGTAAGTACGAAATCATTCTTAAGAAAATTTAAGGATACAGATACTCGTTATGAAGATAGTATGGAGAAGATGAGTGAAGCTTGTGCACTGGGTGATTATGAAAAAATACTCGACGCACGATATAATTCCTTTCAAAATACTGTTATAGAAAAGTACGAAGGAATGTCTAAGGTTATAGACAAACTGGAATCACTTGGATTAGATGGTGTTGGAATGACAGGAAGTGGCTCTTGTGTATATGGTTTATCACAAGATAAAGAGACTGTTATGAATATATTCGAAAAGATAGTCTTCGACTATCCTTTTGTAAAATATGGTAAAGTAAAACCATAGAAGATAGTAAAAGAAAGAGGTGTAATTATGAAGTATGGCATCGTATTAGCAGCTGGTAAAGGAACCAGAATGCAGTCTAATAAAAATAAAGTTATGCACTCATTACTTGATAAGCCAATTATAGGTCATGTCGTTGATCACTTAGATGCAGTCAATGTTGAGAAGATAGTTGTTGTTATTGGACATGAAGGTGAAAGTATTGAAGCTTATCTTAAGGATAAGGTTGAATACGCAAAACAAGATGAACAATTAGGAACAGCGGATGCTGTTGCGAAAGTAACACAACTTGAATCAAAAGAAGGATCAACACTTGTATTATTTGGGGATGGGGCACTGATACAGGCATCAACACTTGAATCAGTGTATGAAGCACACGCGGATTATGACTTAACGATTGTAACAGCAGTTGTTAAAGATCCAGGTCGCTATAACCGAGTTATTAGAGATACACAAGGATTTGTTAAGAAAATCGTTGAATCTCACAATGCTACTGAATTAGAAGCAACTTCTAATGAAATTAATTTAGGTGTTTATGTATTTAGTAATGAATTATTATTCAAATACTTACCTGAAATTAATGATGATATGGAACATGAGTTAAATATTATAGACCTAGTTTCTATTATGAGAAAAAATGGTCACAGTATTCAAGCAATTAGGGTTTCAGATTCAAGTGAGTTTATGGGGATTAATGATCGTATAGAACTTGCCAAAGCAAATAAGTGGTTGAAGAATAAAATTAACAATGATCATATGTTATCAGGTGTTACACTACTGGATCCAGAATCAACATTCATTGGACCAGATGTTGTACTTGATAAAGATATTACAATTCATCCAAACGTATCGATTTACGGAAAATCAACAATTGGAGAAGGTGTTGAGATTACACCCAATTCATATATCAATAACTCACACATTCATAAAAACACATTTATTGACGCTTCAAAAGTTGTAAATTCAACAGTTGGAGAAAATTCAACAGTTGGACCTTATGCTCACATTAGAGAAGCAAGTAATGTCGGAAATGAAGTTAGAATTGGTAATTTTGTTGAATTAAAGCAAACAAACATCGGAAATAACACTTCTGCTGCACATTTAAGTTATTTAGGTAATGCAAGTGTTGGTAAATATGTTAATATAGGATGTGGCGTTGTTACAGTGAACTACGATGGCAAGGATAAACATGACACTATTATTGGTGACAACTCGTTTATCGGAAGTCATGCAACACTGCTAGCACCCCTTGAGGTTGGATCTAATGCACTGGTTGCAGCGGGTTCTGTTATCGAAGATAATGTTGAGAATGGTGACATGGCCATTTCCAGGACATCTCAAGTAAATAAAAAAGATTCTGGTAAAAAATATTTAACAGAAAAGGGAAAGATTTAGATTATGGATAACATCATTATATTTGCGCTTTCAACTAATGTAGAATTGGCTGGAGAAATTTGTGAGCATTTAAATTTAGGATTAGGAAGTATTGCTGTACGTCACTTTGCTGATGGAGAAATACTTGTTGAACCAAATGAAACAGTTAGAGGGAAAGATGTATTTTTAATACAATCAACTTCTAAACCTGTAAGTGATAGCTATATGGAAGTACTTATTGCACTTGATGCATTTAAACGTGCTTCAGCAAACAGTGTTACTGTAGTTATGCCTTACTATGGATATGCAAGACAAGATAGAAAAGCAAGTGCGCGTCAACCAATAACTGCAAAATTAATGGCTGACTTGTTACAAACAGCAGGTGCAGACCGTGTTGTAACAATTGACTTACATGCTTCTCAAATTCAAGGATTCTTCAATATTCCAATTGATGACTTAACAGCAGTTTCAATGATCGGACAATACTACCGTAAAAAGAACTTTACGGATGAGATCGTTGTTGTATCACCAGACCATGGTGGTGCTACAAGAGCACGTAGATTATCAGATGCAATTCCAAACTCAACAATTGCGATTATTGACAAAAGACGTACAAAACCAAATGTTGCTGAAGCAATGAACTTAGTTGGTGATGTTAATGGAAAAATTGCAATCGTAATTGATGATATGGTAGATACAGCAGGATCGTTAATGGGTGGAATTGATTTATTATATGAGCGTGGTGCAAAAGAAGTTTATTGCGCATGTACTCATGGAATTTTATCAGGACCAGCAGTTGAAAGAATTTCTAAATCAAGAATTAAAGAACTTCTTATAACAAATACAATAACATTAACTGATGAAGCAAAAAATGAACCTAAGATTAAAGAAATCTCAGTTGCATACATGCTAGCTAAAGCGATTGAAGCAATTCAATTAAGAACTCCAGTATCTGTATTATTTGAACTCTTTGCAGACTAATGCAAGTTGTTAATTTAATCATAGTACTTAATACAAATATGACTGAAGTACTGATGTGTCACAGAAAAAAAGACCCTTATAAAGGCCTTTACAATTTTGTTGGTGGAAAAGTTGAACCTGAAGAGGTTCATCTTGAAGCTGCATATCGCGAACTGTTTGAAGAAACTAACATATCTGATAGAGATATTGAAATAGAACCTTTGTTCTTCAGTAAATATCCGAAAGATAAGTTAGAACTTCAAGTATATTATGGAGTATTAAAGCATGATGTTGAATTAATAAAAGAAGACAACCCCTTACTGTGGGTTAAACTAGATTCAGATTTCTCTGATAGTTTAACTTATGCAGGAGATGGCAACATTCAACATATGATTGAGAATATTAAATATTATCTTAATCTATAATTTCTATATAAGTATTATTATAGAAACTATAGATATAAGTAAATACTTCAAGCTCTGGATATATAATATCCAGGGCTTTTTTATATGAGTTTAACTGAGATTTGTATCTATTAATCAGTGTTTCTTCATCAGCAACATCAGTTTTGTAATCGACAATAATTACTTTATCCTCAAAGATAGCATACATATCTATGATTCCTTGAACAGGTGTCTTGTCTTCATAGTAAAGAACAGGCATTTCATTTTCATGTTCTTTTGCAGTATAGAGGGTTTGAGTAAAATCGTGTGTGTTGTATTGCAGTAAAGCTTTGTGGAATCGTGGATCTGTATCAATCAAATCATCTTTTGTCCACAATCTATGGGGTAAAACCTCAACAGATTCATGCAAACGTGTTCCATAATCTACACTGTGGATAAAATCTTTATTAAATTCGAACTCTTGTGGAGAAATACTTGGTGTAGATACTGAGTCTTTTTCATCAAATCTCTTACCAAAATACTCTTGAGAAAGTGTTTCTTGTGTTTTTTCCAAGGTCTGAAAATTAACCGCATCAATATGCTGTGTGATTTTTTCTATATGTTTGGAATGAACTTGATTTAGAAGTTCGGTACTTGATTTGAAGTTATAAAGTAAGAATTTATTAAGTTCTTTTTCAGGAACTTCATTTACGAAATCCATTAAAATAAGTTTTTGCTCTGCACGTGTTGTAGCAACATAGAGAAGTCGTAGGTATTCTTCTACGATTTCTCGAGTTTGCTTACCTTCAGCAAGGATTCGATAGAGACTTTTTCTTTCTGTATCAAAAGGACCACTCATGTCTTTTAGTGTAATACCAAAAATATCATCTGCAAGAATGGTACCTGAGAAATCTCTTTTGTTAATACTGCCAGTTGGCCATAGTATTGTAACTGGGTATTGTAATCCTTTTGATTGGTGGAATGTTTGTACTCTAATAACATTCGTTTTCTCATTTAAAGGAACAGCTTCTTCATTTTTAGAGTCATCAATAGATGCTACGAATTTTGTAAATCCAAGAATACTGGAGTTATTACTCTCTTGGAATGTTGTTGCTTTTTCTAAAAGTAAATCAAGGTTTGTTTTTGTTTGAATTGATAATTTACTGTGGTATGTGTCATTTAGATTGTAGAGTTCTAGAAGTACCGAGATAACATCTTTATACTTCCATTTTCTTGTTAGACTATGGATCATTTCATATGTATTAGTATCTAATTCTTCTAATGCAATCCTTAAAGATTTGTTATGGATCTTAAGTGCAGCTATTTGATCATCTGAATAACCAATAAAAGGAGAGTTTAATATAGATACTAAGTAGTACTCGTCCTCATTAACACTGTAATGTAACCAGGATAATACCTGATTGATGACATTTGAAGTAAAGAATCCAGACATATCATCGATGAAGTGAGGAATATTAGCTGCTTCAAAAGCTTTTTTAAGGTAAATCTTTGAGTCGTGGTTACGAACTAAAATTGTGATATCTTTATATTCATGTTCACCACTTTGAGTCAGATCAATGATCTTTTGTCCCATTAATTTCGCAATATGTAGCTTAGATTGTTCAGCGTTGAATTTAATGTTTTCTTCTTCAGAGCTGTATGTAGTGATATTTAATTCTACCTTAGGATTAATGGTAGTTGCATTAAAGTTACCTGCAGATACAGCATCATCACTTGTATATCTTGAACCTTCTGTAAGTTCCATAAGTTCTGTATAAAGGTCGTTGTTGTATAAAACGACATTTTCAGAAGAACGATAGTTTTTTATGAAGGGAATACTTGTAAGTGAGTCATCATTTAAAAGTGCAGTCATAATATCTGGCTTTGCACCTCTAAATTTATAGATGGATTGTTTAACATCACCAACTCTGAATATATTATCTCCTGTTGAAATGAGTCTGATAATACTATCTTGATAGTTGTTTGTGTCTTGAAATTCATCGACCATGATTTCTTTAAATTCTTTCTTCATCAAAGAAGCAATATAGTAATCGTTGTGCTTTAGTATTTTAAGTGCAAACTTCTCATAGTCATCAAAGTCTAATCCGTTCACTTGAAGTTTGATGGTTTCATAATTATCCAAGTAGGCAAGGGACATATCTATGAGGATTTTGATTACTTTTTCTTGATCATTAATTAGCTCAATATGTTTTTTGAATGGTCGGTATGTACTAGCAAGATTATTGAGTGCTTTTTGTAGGTTTGCTAAATCATCTTTTAGATGAGGGGACTTAGGTGCACTTTTGAATGGTGTATCAATTGCATTAAACACATATTCATAAAATTCAAAATTATTTTCATCAATGTACTTTAAAGTTTGCGTGATGTTTGTTTCTAATGTTTGTAAAACAAGGTAATCTTCTTCTTTTTTAGGGAGGTATGATTCTCTCGCTTTAAACAGATAAGTACTGAGTGTATCTTTAACTAAAGATACTTGTACGCGGTAGTATGTAAATATTTGCTCTTTAATGTATCTTGGTAGTGAATCGAAGTCGTTGACCTTATATAAGTCATTTATTTCTTTTACAGCACTATCAATATCTGTTTGAGAATTAAAATGTTTTGCAGTTGTAGTGATTGCAGTTTTTAAAGGGTTAAGATTGGTTGGATTAAGAATTAGCGCACTTAAGATAATATTCATTTCATCTTGTTTATTTTGAGCCCATGTATCTAAAGTTATCTTCATTGCCTTCTCTTTGTAGATATCAGTCATCGCAGTATCGATGGTATTTTCAGCACGTGCTGGATCCATACCAAGGATATAGCCATAATTTTTGATGATCTGTAGACAAAAGGAGTGTATAGTTGAAATATTGGCTGTTTCTACCAGGCTAATTTGAGTCCTAATGTTGTCTTTTTCAAGGTCTGAGTAATCTTCAGAATCTAAAACTTTGTTGAAAGATTCAAGTAGTTTAACCTTCATATCTTGAGCAGCAGCATCGGTAAAAGTTAATGCACATATTTCATTGATGCTTAATCCATCTCCTAAGATACGTTTCATGATTCTTTGGATTAATACGGATGTTTTCCCAGCACCAGCTGATGCTGAAACAATGATGTTATTATCTACAGCATCGACTGCTGCTTGTTGGTTTTTATCTAATCTAATTTTATTACTCATTGTCTTTTACCTCCGTATCATTTACTGGCTCGACATCTTTTCTTTTGAATGGGTATTTACCCATTGATATATCAATATCATTGAAATCAATGATGCCCTGCATCATGTGTGCATAAATACTCTTGTAAAGATCACGCATAAACTCCTCAACGAGTTCTATATCATAGGGAGTTCCTGTTACAGAAACTACTCCTTTAGTGATGCGAATTCCACCAAATCTATCAGCAGTGTCTAAAAATTGAGATGGTTCCATAAAGGTCCATCCTTCATATTTATAACTGTTTTTGTATGTGGATTCATCAGGTGCTGTTGGTGCAATCATTCCTTTACTCATGAGGTATCTATAACTCATTTGTTCAGTTGAAACCCTATTTAAAGCATAGTAATAAGCACCAAAGATAGGTCTTTGGTATTTCTTTCTTAATATAAGAGCATATGTTAGTAACTGCAATTGCAGTCCTTTTAAAACTCTTGCTGGTGATAAACTGTGAGTGGAACTTTTGTAATCCACAATCATAATCGGTTCTTTAATTTCTGGGTTACTAGAATTATTTACTGTAGCTACATCGACTCTATCTACAAATCCTGTCATTGAGAATCCTTGGAAAATATCACTATCGGTAATTCTCTCTTCAAGTCCGATATTTTGAAATCTGGTTTCTTGATAGATATCCTGAATGTTTTCTTTGTGGAAGTTTACTATTTCTTTATTAAGTCCAATTAGAATCGGAATTAAAGGGTCATTTTTAGAAAAAAGATGACTGTAGTTTCTCCAAACACCTTCATATGAAGCAGCATTACCATGCTTAAAGAATTGTTCGATAACATCATGGTTTAAGGTACCAATTACACGACTATCAAATCCGAAATCAAATGGTTTTCTAAGTTGAAGTGCGTTTTCGATAAAGTATTGGTATGGATCATTAATATATTTTTCTAAACTAGAGACTGAAGCCCTAAGTACACCATTAGTTAGGAATAGATTTTCTGCAGTTTCAGGTGTAATAGTATGTTTTTCATCCATAAAAGGATCAGCTTCCTTGATGATCCATGGTGCTGGATTATCAATACCATGTTTCTTTGTAAATGATTCTACGGGGAAGGAAGGTTCCTGTGGTTTTCCTTCGAAGTTTATAACATGATATGAAAGTATCAAATTGTTAGCTTTTTCAAAAACTTTAAGCTTTTGATCTAGTGCAAAATTGTTTCTATCAGATTGTGAAGGGAAGCCTTCTACACGTCTTAAGTATGCTTCATCCAGCATACCGCCTTTTGCTTTGATACCAGGTAAGCTCTTAGAGTCAAGGCCAAGTGCAATACATGTATCAACAGGAAGTAATGGTAAGTCATTTAAATCATATATTTTAATGTTGTTATTTTGCTTTGATGTTGTGGATAAGTTTTTAATGAGGTGTTTAACCATAGGAATATTTTGATATGTAATATGTAGAATAGTTTCTTGAATTAATGAAAAGAAGGGACGACTTGTTGCAGGATTAAATGCTTCAATGTATTGCAATCCTAATATAAACTTATCATCAAATTCTGCACTATTAATTGTATTAAGATGTTCTTGTAATAGTATGACATCATCTTGTATTTCATCTTGAATCTTAAGGATAAGTCTACCTGAACTGTTAATGTTTTCTGATACAACATGATTAAAAGGACTAAAGATATCATCTAGTGTCATCTGAAAATGTTCAATATAGAACATTAAACTTTCAATCTTATTTAATTTAAAAACATTTGTTTCTAGTAAGTCAAAAATACTTTCAACAGTAGGTTTATTGATGTAATCTACTAATGCAAGATATTGTCTTTTTGCTAAATCAAAAGAGAAATCATGATTTATGTTGAGTCCATATCTTTTAAAAACTGTACTTACAAAAGGCATATTGGATGCTTTATTTGGAATTATTAAAGCAACATCTTGTATATTTTCTTCTAAAATATATTGAACGGCACCTTCAAGTTCTTGTCTGAAGTTTAAAGCGTTTTTATAAATGACTTGCTTTGGGGTGACAAGTGTATCCATCTTAAATTCTGGTATATTATGCAATTTAAGGAAAGTCACTTGTTCGTGTGTTAGCCCTTCTTCAAGATACATTAAGCTTGAATCGGGTTTGTTCATAGTTTCGTTTAAAGAAATTAGTATCTTTTTAATATCTTTATCATATTCAGTATGATTGGGTAAGTCTTCTAAATCAATAGAATAAGCATTTAATGTTTTTGTAAAAGTACTAAAGTCATTGATAAATTTTGGGAATTTAATAAGTCCTTTTAGTTGATCAAATTCAACATTTTGTAATATGTCATATTGGTTTAATTGGTCAACCTTATTATTAATTTTCGGTCTGTAAAAATAAGCTTCAAAAGGCATTATTTGGATACCAGTTTGAATATCTTTCTCGTTTAATAAATGTCGTTGTAAATCTGAAATTTTACTTGATGATGTTATTATTGTCTTTCTCATAATTCCCTCCTTTAACTAGTATATCATACTCACCCTTATATAAAATATGATAAAAATAAATCATCTTTTTTGAGTAAATTAGTAAAGCATGGTATGTCCATTTTACTTAATTATAGGGAGCTAAAGTCCTAATATGAAAATAAAATATCCTAAAACAGAAATAACATAAAGGATAAATCGATCTGCTAACATTAATAAGAAAAAGTTAGCCAGAGGCTTATCGTCGTATTGTCTTGAATATATAAAAAACAGAGTTTTGGAAAATTAAATCCATAACTCTGTTTTGTTTCAAATATTATTTAATTGTATATTGAATTGTGATTGTACCAAGTCCTGCGTGAGCCGCAAGTGATGCTGGTAATAAAGAAATTTCGCTGTCGAATTTTCCGATGCGTTCTTCTAATCTCGCTTTAAAAGCATTTAAGACATCTTCACCTTCACAGTGAAGTAAGTTGATGTAATGTGTTTCTGGTTTTACATTGTGTTTGATTAAGTCATCAATAATAATATCTAAGGCTTTTGCATCAGTTCTTGCTGTAGCAAACTTATCAATTGTTAAACCTCTGTTCTCAAGTTTTAATACTGCTTTAATTCTTAGTAATGAAGCCATTGTAGCAGCAGCTGGAGAAATTCTTCCACCTGCTTTTAATTGGTTTAAGTCTTTTGGTAATAGATAAGATTCATTGTTATCTAACATGTAGTTAACCTTATCCATAATTTCATCCATATTCTTATCTTCTTCATTCATTTTTATAACAGTTTTAATAATTCTTTGGATTGGGCCAGCAAGTGTCATTGTATCCACATTGATAAAGTTATCAAGTCCAACTTCCTCAGCTGCCTGAGAAAATGAACGGTAGGTTCCACTTAGGTGACTTGTAACTCCGAATCCTAAAATGTAGTCATAGTTTTCTGCTTTTAATTTAGTAAATAAATCAATAAGCAATCCCAGGTTTGGTTGAGATGTAGTAACTACACCTTTAACACGTAGGATGTCATTTAGTTCGTCAGTTGATATTGTTACTTGGTCTTCATATTCTTTTTGTTGATGTATAATCGCTAATGGTGCTACAAAAACACCTGTTTCTTTAATTTGTTCTGGTGTAAGTGATATCGAAGAATCACACACGAATGCTATTTTTTTCATAAAAAATACCTCCACTTAAAAAGTATATAGGGATATACTTTGATTGTCAAACAATATTGAATATATACGTGTTTAATGCCTTATATGTACATATTATCATGCTTCAATTTATAAATACCTACTTGTGCATCTAAAATAAGAGTAATAAATAGCTTTTAGAAGTAAAATCAAATAATTCTAGTGTTAAAACCCAAATGTAAGATATAGTTGACATTTAGAATGCTAAATGTTACATTGTAAATACAAGAGGTGTCTATGAAAAATATTAGGATGAAAATAGCACGGGTTGAATTAAATATGAGTCAACAAGATTTAGCGACTATTGTAGGTGTTACAAGACAAACAATTGGTCTTATTGAATCAGGAGATTATAATCCAACCTTAAATTTATGTATCTCAATTTGTGAAGCATTAGGAAAAACACTCAATGACCTATTTTGGAAGGAGTCAAAATGAAAATTCAAGATGAAAGAAGTATAAGTGTCAGTAAAGATATACAAAGCAAAGCCTATAATTATATGGTGTATATGCTGCTAGCATCAATTGTTATACAGCAGTTTCTATTTAATGCAGAATTAAAGACTTTTATTGTTGAGATTTCAATCTTACTTATATCTACAATATACCTTACATTCAAGAAAATTAGTGATGGAATTGAACTTGATGAAGTAGTTAATAGTGATGTATCGTTTTTAAATAAAATTAAAAGTGCAGTAGTGTTCATTATTATATTTTCCGTAATTACAGGGATCTATGATATGTTTAAAGTAGGTCTTATATTTGTCTCATATGTTTTAATATCATACTTTGGGCATATAATATATAAAACAATTGTAGAAAAGAAGAAAAACAATATTGATGCAATGTTAGATGCACAAGAATAATTAAGAAAGGGAGATATTTATTATCGAGAAAGAATCATTATTAAAATTTAAGACAATTGAAGAAGAAGTAATTGTTGAACAAGAAATTAACAAGTCAAAGTTTATAACATATCTATCTCCGATCTCATCTGAAGATGAAGCTAAGGAATATCTAAGAGCTATTAAGAAAGATCATCCCAAAGCAGCACACCACTGTAGTGCATATGTTGTGGGCGAAATTGAAAGATCAAATGATGATGGGGAACCTGCCTCAAGTGCTGGATTACCGATGCTACAGGTATTAAGAGGTAATGAACTGCATAATGTTATTGCAGTCGTTGTTCGATATTTTGGTGGTATAAAGCTTGGGGTAGGTGGTTTAATTAGAGCTTATGGCTCCAGTGTTACACAAAGTATTGAAGCATCACAAATATTAAATCCCAAACTTAT
>JAAYGI010000050.1 GCA_012727815.1 Erysipelothrix sp. | reverse complement strand
TACTATTGAAACTGCCATCAATGCATTCCGATTCGATCATACAGATAATCCAGTAGATGTTAGTAACCCTACGGTAAGATTATCAATGCAATCTTCAAGTATTCAAGCTATGTTTTGGAATCGAGTTGATCATGTTGAAAATTATGTACAAGATGGAGACAATATCTACTTTGAATCCGGAAAAGACAACTATATAAAAGTAAGGGTTGATTTAGAAACTTTCAATAAAACACTTAAGGAATTGGAGCAACAACTTACAGATTAACAAAAGGATTTAGCTAAGTTTGATACTTAACTAAATCCTTTTTTCACTATATAATTATACATTATCCTTACCTGTTTTTCTTTTGAATAAAGTAATAAATCCCCTCACCCAATAAAGGTAAAATAATGGATGCCCCCATTAACATGAGCCATGTTAGAATAACTCCCAAATCTAAAAATCCTCCAGGTTGCAAAGGCATTGCAAAGTAAAGATAAAGACCAGAAACAATCGATAAAACAAGAAATATCTTAGCCGTTCTATTCATATTAAAAATCCCTAAAACATAACTATAAATAAATCCGACAAATCCTACTGCAACATACCTTAGACCAATATTAAGGTCCTCAGCGCTATCTCTTTTTACAAGAATAGCATAGTATAAGGACAATGCTATAACACTTCCTGTTAAAAGTGGAATTAAGAATCTTTTATTTTTATTCATAATGTCACTTCCTTTCATCTATATTATAAGTTATTTTTGCTATTTCAATGTACATTATGCATCTATATATTGTGTTAAGTAGTTGATTATCCTCACTTTACATGACACAATATATATCGATGTAATTTAAAGTGAGGATATATATGAAACATAATTTTTGGAATGATTTACCCAAACCATTTTTTATCTTAGCACCAATGGAAGATGTTACAGATGTTGTATTTAGAAAAGTAGTAGCACATGCCGCAAAGCCTGATGTTTTTTTTACAGAATTTACAAATAGTGAAAGTTATTGTCACGCTATTGGTAAAACTACTTTAAGAGGTAGATTAACATTTGAACAAGATGAATTACCCCTAGTGGCCCATATTTGGGGTGATGAACCCAAATACTTTGAAGAGATGAGTATTGGATTAGCAAAACAAGGATTCAGCGGTATTGACCTCAATATGGGTTGTCCTGCACCCAATGTTTTTAAGCATGGACGGGGTGCCGGTTTGATACTTAGACCTAATGTCGCAAGCGACATTATTAAAGCTACTAAAAAAGGCGGGCTCCCTGTAAGTGTTAAAACAAGACTGGGACATGCTAAAGTGGAAGAATGGACAGCATGGATCAAACACTTACTAGAACAAGATCTCGCTAATATTTCCATTCATCTTCGAACTAAAGTTGAAATGAGTAAATATCCTGCACACTATGAATTAATACCTGATATCTTAAAATTAAGAGATGAGATCGCCCCCAATACCCTAATTACAGTTAACGGTGATATTCCAAACTATGAAGCAGGTATGAAAATTGTTGAAGAAACAGGTGTTGATGGTATCATGATAGGACGAGGGGTATTCCATAATCCTTGGTGTTTTGAAAAAGAACCAAAAGTACACAGTCCTTTAGAACATATTAATCTTTTTAGATATCACCTTGATCTCTATGATAAATATGTTGCAATAGAACCTCAACTTGAAAAACACCTACAAAGATTTTATAAGATCTATGTTAGAAATATTTTTGGTGGTAATCAATTAAGAGCAGACCTCATGCATTCTAAAGATAGCAATAAAGTGCGTGAAATACTTGATGCCTTTGATTTCTCTGTTGTAAGAGATTTCGAAGATATAAATTAAAACAGCTAGTAAAAAGTAACGAAAAATCGTTTCTTTTTGTGTTTTTCACTTTAATTTGTACAGACTTTTAATACTATTAAAAACACACACGAATAACGTGTGTGTTTTTGAATATTAGTCTTTCATACCATATTCTTTTTCGAGGTATTCTCCATATGATGAGAGTCTATCAATAATAGTACCATCATCTTTAATTTCGATGATTCGATTTGTTATAGATTCAACAAATTGACGGTCATGACATACAAAGATTAACTCGCCTTTGTAATCTTTTAAAGAGTTATTTAATGCTTGAATAGATTCTAAATCTAAGTGGTTTGTTGGGTCATCTAATAATAGAAGGTTTGGTGCCTCTAGCATTGCTTTAGACATCATACAACGTGCTTTCTCTCCACCTGAGAGTACGTTTACTGATTTTAGCGGTTCTTCCCCACTAAATAACATTCTACCTAAGAATCCTCTTATATAAGCTTGATCATCGATATCTGTATAATTTGATAACCAGTTTAATATAGGTTCATTACCTTCGAAGTATTCACGGTTATCACGTGGAATATAAGATTTCGTAACTGTTTGTCCAACAGTTATTGTTCCACTATCAGGTTCAACTTTTCCATCAATTAAATCTAATAGTAATGATGTTTTTAAGGGATCACCCATAAGTAGAATCTTATCATCTTTACCAACTGTTAAAGAAACATTTTCAATACTAGCTTGATCCGTTTTCTTTGAAACATTTTCTAAGAAAAGAATTGATTTTCCAGATTCTCTTTCTGCTTTAAATTCAATATATGGATATTTTCTTCTACTTGGTTGTAGATCATCCAGTTCAATTTTATCAAGTGTTCTTTTACGAGAAGTTGCTTGTTTAGATTTAGATGCGTTTGCTGAGAAACGTGCAATAAACTCTTCTAACTCTTTAATCTTCTCTTCTTTTTTCTTATTTTTGTCTTTCATTTGTCTAGAAATTAATTGACTTGTTTCATACCAGAAATCATAGTTACCTGAGAATATTTTGATATCTCCATAATCAACATCTGCGATATGTGTACATACTTTATTTAAAAAGTGTCTGTCGTGACTTACAACAATTACAGTATTTTTATAGTTAATTAAGAACTCTTCTAGCCAAGCAATTGCTTTAACATCAAGGTTGTTGGTAGGCTCATCCAATAACAATGTATTGGGTTCACCAAAAAGTGATTGTGCAAGTAAGACTTTAACTTTCTCACCACCACTTAGTTCATCCATTTTGTTGTAATGCATATCTACTGGGATACCAAGACCATCTAAAAGTGTTGCTGCATCACTTTCTGCATTCCATCCATTCATTTCACCAAATTTAGCTTCAAGCTCTCCGGCTAAAATACCGTCTGCTTCAGAAAAATCTGCTTTAGCATATAATGCATCTTTTTCAGCCATAATTTTATAAAGTTCTTCATTACCCATCATTACAGTATCAAGTACAGTATATGCATCATATGCATACTGATCTTGTTTTAACATATATAGTGTTTCGTTTTCAGGAATATAAACATGCCCTGAGTTTGGTTCTAATTCTTTACTTAGTACTCTTAAAAAAGTTGATTTACCAGCGCCGTTTGCACCGATTAAACCATAGCAATTACCGTCTGTAAATTTCAAGTTTACATGTTCATATAATACTTGAGATCCAAATTGTACTGCTACATCTCTTACTTCTATCATTTATAGCACTCCTTTACACATTGGCTAATTATACCACAAAATAAGATTCATATACTATCTAAGCATTTTCTTTTTCTAAATCCTTATTTAGAGTGGATATTCTATATTATTTCATTAAAACAGAAACCTTTAGGTTCCTGTTTTTCATATATTTATTTTTTTAATCTAACTCTACTGTACCAGCATTTAGATCGTAGTATCGACCTTTTTGTGACATTAAGTCATCATGGCTACCACGCTCTATTATTTCACCATGTTCCATTACCATGATGGCATTGGAATCTCTAACTGTTGAGAGACGGTGAGCAATAACAAAGGTAGTTCTACCTTGCATTAGTTTGTCCATCCCTGTTGCAATTAACTTTTCAGTTCTTGTATCAACAGATGATGTTGCTTCATCTAGAATTAAGATTCTAGGGTTTGCAATGGCTGCTCTTGCAATAGATAGTAGTTGTCTTTCACCTTGTGATAGGTTTTCAGCTCCTACATTTAAGTATGTGTCATATCCATCTGGTAAAAGAGAGATAAAGTAATCTGCATTGGCAAGTTTTGCTGCTTCTATTACTTCTTCATCTGTTGCATCTAAACGACCATAACGGATATTTTCTTTAATTGAACCTTCAAATAAATGAACATCCTGAAGTACAATACTCATCGTACTTCTTAAATCATGTTTATTAATATCTTGTATATTTACACCATCATATAGAATCTTACCTTCATTGATTTCGTAGAATCTATTGATAAGATTTGTAATGGTTGTTTTACCAGCACCTGTTGATCCAACAAATGCTATTTTTTGACCTGGTTTAGCATAAAGGTTAATATTCTTTAATACGCGTTGTCCTGGAAGATATCCAAAACTAACATCTTCAAATATAATGCCACCTTCAAGGGCTACTTCTTCACCATCAACAAGCCATGCTGCTTTGTCACCTGATGTTTTAATTCTGATTTTACCTGTGTCTTCTTCAATCGGTTCATCAAGCATTGCAAAGATTCTTTCAGCACCTGCAATCGCTGCAAGTAGTGTATTTAACTGGTTTGAAACCTGTGTAATAGGTCTGAAGAAGGTTCGATTAAACTGCATAAATGCCGCAACATTACCAATAGTCAGTGTTCCTGCAATAACAAGATATGCACCTACCATAGATACAAATGCAAATACTACAAATGATAAACTACCAACAATTGGCATTAACATAACACCATATTTAGATGCATTAGTACTTGATATTCTTAGTTTTTCGTTAACAATTTTAAATGTGTCGATTACTTTAGATTCATGGTTAAATACTTTAACAACTTTTTGACCACTCATCATTTCAGCAATAAAGCCATTCATTTCACCAAGCTGTGCTTGTTGTGCACGGAAGTTTCGTGATGATTTTCCACCAACATGTTTCAATATTACAATCAGTAGTAATACAAAGAGTACAACGATTAGTGATAATAATGGACTGATAACAACCATCATTATAAATGTACCAACAACAGTAATGAATGATACTATCACTTGAGAAACACTTTGTTCTAAGGATTGGTTTAACATATCAACATCATTGGTAAAGGTTGACATCAGTTCTCCATGAGAATGAGTATCAAAGAAACTAATCGGTAATTGTTCCATATGTGAGAACATTTCTTCTCTTATTTTATGAATACTTCTTTGAGCAAGACGTGCCATAAATAAGTTACCCAATAACTCACCAATCGCCATAAATGCAACAATGATTATCATAATAACTATGTATTTAATAAACTGTGGCATATTATAGTCAGTAACAAGTGAATCTATAATCGGACTTAACATTGCGTTAGTAGCAATACCTGCTACTGCTGCAAGGATAATAAAGCCAATACCTCCAAAGAATAGTATTGGATTGTATTTAAAGTATGAAAACAATCTAATCAGTGTTTTTCTTGGATTTTCTGGTTTAAAGCTTCTTGTATTTTTACTCATTATCTCCAACACCTCTTTCTTGTGATTCAAATATTTCTTTATATATAGTAGATGTGTTGATCAATTCATCATGGGTTCCAAGTGCATTAATCTTTCCTTCATGCATTAATAGAATTCTATCGGCATGTTGAATTGATGAAATACGTTGACCAATTATAATGGTTGTTACATCAGACAGTTCTTCTTTGAAAGATCTTTGGATTTTAGCATCTGTACTCATATCAACAGCTGAAGTAGAGTCATCAAGGATGATAACTTTAGGTTTCTTAATTAAAGCACGTGCAATAGACAATCTTTGTCTTTGTCCACCTGAATAGTTACTACCTTCTTGTTCTACTTTATGATCCAGTGTATCTTCATACTCTGAAACAAAATCCCACGCTGCAGCACTTTCAAGTGCTTTAATAATTTCTTCATCTGTTGCTGATTCATTACCCCACTTCATATTCTCACGAATTGTTCCGGAGAATAAAGTGTTCTTTTGAAGTACAAATGCAACTTGATCTCTTAATGTTACCAGATCATAATCTCTAACATCCACACCACCCACAGACACACTTCCTGATGTAACATCATAAAGTCTTGGTATCAGTTGCACCAGTGTTGATTTAGATGATCCAGTTGACCCAATAATTCCAATGATTTCACCAGATTTTATATCTAGGTTAATATCTGATAATGCATATTCACCCTCTTCAGTATATGTAAAGTTAACATCTTTAAATGTGATGCTACCATCTTTTAATTCATAAACTGGTTCTTTTGGATTTTGCATTTCTGATGTTGTATGCCATACTTCTAGGATTCTGTCTTTAGATGCAACACCTCTTAGAAGTTGCATAAAGAACATTGAAAGCATGATAAGTGACATCATAACTTGAGCAATATATGTAATAAATGAGATTAACTCTCCTTGTCCAAGTGTTCCAGCCACAATTTGCTGTCCACCAAACCATAGTACTGCAATAATAGTTGCTTGTACGATAATGGTTAACATTGGCATAATTGTAATAACAATACTAATTGCTTTTAATGCCATTTCTTGTAAGTCATCGTTTCTAACTTTAAATCTTTCTTCTTCAAATGATTCTCTGTTAAATGATTTAACAACACCAATTCCTGCTAAGTTTTCCTTAATAATAGCATTTATGCCATCTACTTTATCTTGTATCTTAAAGAATAAGGGTCTTGCTTTAGATAAAGCAATGAACATTACAAGCACAGTTACTGGAATTGTAACCGCAAATACAAGTGCTAAGGATGCATTGATGGTCATTGCCATAATCAGTGCAAATATCATCATAAATGGTGCTCTAACGCCCATTCTTAATGACATCATCGTTACAGTACCCAGTGTATTGGTATCGTTTGTAAGACGTGTAATAAGAGATGAGACACTGAACTGGTCTAAATTAGCAAAAGAGAACTTTTGCACTCTTTCAAATGTTTCTAAACGAACCTCTGCTGCAAAACCATGTCCTGCACGTGATCCACAATGTGAACTCAAAATACCAAATAGCATACCAATAAGTGCAAGTACAACCATCAGTATTCCAACTTTAACAACATAATCCATATCTTGATTTCCAATACCAACATCCACAATTTTGGCCATTAGAAAAGGTACCAATATATCTGTGATTACCTCAAGTATCATAAATATAGGTGACAATATAGCATAAATTTTATGCTTTTTCATAAACGGTAATAATTCTTTCAAAGTATCACTCCTTCTTTTTCTTTAGTATTAATTTCGTCTATATTATGATTAAGTTTTTCTAACTTATCATAAAAATCCTGTAATTCTTCGTTGGTAAAATTTGAAAATAAGATTCTATATCTCGCATCTATATCTTCAATACATTGCTTTATCGTATTATGACCCAGCTCTGTAATCTTCAATCTATTATATCTCTTATCTTCTTCTAAAGGAATTTGCTCTAACATGTTTTGACACAGTAACTCTTTAATCGAGACACTGAGTGCACCTTGTGTTAGCTTCATCTTCTCTGCAAGTTCCTTTTGTGAAGTTAAAGGATCTTCTTTAATAAGACTTAGTATAAGTATGAGTCTATAAGAAAGGTCATAGTCTTGAAGTTTTCCACGCATTATTTCTTTCAGCTTTTCTTGCGTATTTCTTAGATATATCGCAAGATCTTTTTCTAACATTCTTAACACCTTTTTTCTTTTTGTAAAATTACCTAGACATATAGAATAACACTTTAGTGCTAAAGTATCAATTAAATATACCTATTATTGAAAGTTTCTATATACCTTTGCAAACTAAAAGAAGAGCTGACAACAGGTGTCCCCCTTCTTTAATAGTCATAACTACTCTAGTCCTTATTATTATATGCATACAAATTTTCTTGTATACACATATATGTTATTACATCAGAAAACTTTAGACTTCATGATAAGTAAATAGTGTATAAGGACATAAACATATTAATTATTAGTACATTAATATTCTTTTAGCAACCAATCTATAGCATGTACAATACTTATTCCATCAATAGTCCCAACGTACATTCTATTTAAAGTATACTTTAAATAGAATGTCGATTATTACCGAGTATTTAAAGTATATTTTAAAAGTTGATATATATAAGCCTAGACTCTATCATGCAATTTAAGTTCTAAAAACAAACAATATTAATTTCGGTATCCAAAGAAAAGTGCACCCCATTAATCGGTTAGACCAATTAATGGGGTACACTTCAATTTTATAAAATTCCTTTTATATTACTTAACGCGTGACTTTTCAACTGCATAGCCAAGTTTTTCAATTGAATCATTGATAGTATCAATTGACACTAGCGACTCATCAAAGTCTAGACGTACACGACTTGAACTGAATGATATCTTAGTGGAGTCACTGTCGACACCTTCAAGTTTCTTTAATGCACCTTCTATTTTTGCTGTACATGATGGACATGTTAATGTTTCTAATTGTAATGTTGCTGATTTCATAAATCATACCTCTTTCTTTTTATTTTTTATTCTCATATCTTAATAATCTCATACCATTGAATATTACTACAAGGATACTACCCTCATGTAATAACATTCCGATGGACATATTCATCCAATCACTGAATAATACACTTGCCAGTAGAAATACTACAACACCTACTGCTATCAATATATTTTGCAGCATATTACGTGCTGTGGCTTTTGTGAGTCCCAGTGCATGGGGTAAGCGTGATATATCTGAATTCATAAGAACCACATCTGATGTTTCAATAGCAACATCAGTTCCTGATCCCATTGCAATACCGATATCAGCCAGTGCTAAGGATGGACTGTCATTGACACCATCTCCAACAAAGGCAACAATTCTACCTTGTGCTTTAAGTTTCTTAACATATTCAGCCTTATCTTCAGGTAACATATTTCCATGTGCTTCTGTAAGACCTAAGCCTTTACTTACTACGTCTACTGTACCTTGGTTATCACCAGATAACATAATCAGATGTTTAACACCTAAGTCTTTAAGTGCTTGTAGATGCTCTTTAACACCTTTTCTAATTTGGTCTTTAATTCCCATCATTATCTTTAGTTCACCATTAACAGATGTAAGTACTAAAGAGTTACCTTCTTGTTCAAGGCGCTTTGCATCATCTAATACCTGTGGACTGAGTTCAATTGATTCTTGTCTCATAAGTACGATATTTCCAACAGCAATCCTGTTACCATCAATTGTAGCAACAATACCGCCACCTTTAATAACTTCTGTTTGATCAACTGTATAAGTTTTAACTTCACCAATTTCTGTAATGATTGCTTTTGCAAGTGGGTGGTTAGATTCTTTTTCTATATTAGATAGATAAGCAAGTGCATCATCTAGCCTGTCAGAATAATAGATTGTTTCTGACACTTCTGGGTTACCTATTGTTAGGGTACCTGTTTTATCAAATACAAAGGTATCGGTTCTACTGAAGTCATGTATAACTTCACTTCCCTTTAGAAGTACACCATGACGTGCACCATTACCAAGTCCTGCAACGTTTGATACTGGAACGCCAATTACAAGAGCTCCAGGACATCCAAGTACTAGAATTGTGATTGCAAGTTCTATATCTTTAGATACTAGGTATACAATAAATGCTATAAGTAATACTGTTGGAGTATAGTATTTTGAAAATCTATCGATAAATCTTTCTGCTTCTGATTTAGCATCCTGTGCTTCTTCAACAAGTTCTATGATCTTACCAAAGGTTGTGTCTTCACCAACTCTATCTGCAACTACCTGTAATGTACCATTTTCTAAGATTGTTCCTGCGAATACTTTGGAATCAAGTACTTTTTCAACGGCCATTGCTTCACCTGTTATACTTGCTTCATTGATATAACCTTCACCTGATATAACAGTACCATCTACTGGTACTTTTGATCCTGTCATAACCATAAGCGTATCTCCGATATCAACATCAAAGATATCAACCTCTTCAAACTCACCATTGTCCATCTTCATCAATGCACTTTCAGGTGCCATATCTGTTAATTCTTTGATTGCTGATCTGGTCTTGTTTAAAGTTCTTTGTTCTAAATAAGCACCAAACAAGAATAGAAATGTAACGATTGCTGATTCTTCATAGTTCTTAATGATAAATGCACCTACCACTGCAATGGTAACAAGTACATCTATACTTACAACTTTTACTCTTAAGGCTTGATAAGCTTGAAGTGCGATAGGAATGGTTCCTAATATAGAAGCAATGATAAATGATATTTCAAAGATTTGATCATTTTTAAAGATGAAGTGACTCATAAAGCCAATAACAATCAAGATACCTGATGTTAACATCAACTTGTTTTTATTTCTAAATATTTTTGCTTGCATCAATATCACTCCTTTCATCAATATATATCTTATTCAAAATATGCTTTGTCCAGTTTTTCTAACATATTGTAAACCGCTTCATACGTTTCACATGTATCTTCAGGTACTTTATAGTTACTTGTTATCAAACGAAACTTTTCAAAGTTTTCTTTTAAGTTTGATTCATCATTATCTAGTTTTTGAATCATAGCATCATAAACTTCCTTAACTTCATAAAATTCAGGATGTGTTGGTCCGTGTACTCTTGCTACTACTGGAACATAGAGTTCTAGATTATCTTTATGTGTATTATATTCTTTATTAAATGTATTCATGGTGTTTCCTTCTTTCTTTGTAACTACATAATACCCTAGATATACTTATAAAGAATTGACCTATATCAAGTTTGAGACACTCTTTTACATATAAATACAAAAAAGAACATATACCATGTGGATATATGTTTTTATGTAAGTTATGCGCCTTTGTTAATTTCGCCTGCCCATTCAAATGCTTTTTTAGCAATGATAACGGCAATGATTTCATTAATAACCGCTGCTGCTGCGATTGTTCCTTGTATGAGGGCTGCTGATTTTGGATCAAAGAGATACAGGTTTGTTGCTGCAATTCCTGTAAATACAAGTGATACACCAGAGTGCGGAAGCAGTGTAAATCCTAAATACTTTTTAACTGTATCTGGAAGTCCTGATACTTTGGCTCCAAAGTATGCACCACCATATTTACCAAGTGCTCTTGCTACAATATAAATAAGGGTAAAGATACCAGCACTTGTAATTAAATTATAATTTAGTGGAATTCCTAAGTTTAGGATTACTGCAATAAATGCAATACCTAAGACTGGCATGATTGCCTTCATAACCTGAGCAAGTCTTTCAGTTGTTATCATGTTCGCAAATGTTGCTGAGAATGCCATACCTACAAGCATGAAGTTTACAACTGGTGCATCTAATATTACAAAATCAAAGAAGAAACCAACTGCTGCTGCTAATAGAATCAGTACTACAGTTAAGATTCTTGTTTCTGATTGTGATTTTTCTTCTTTTAATACCTTACCTGCTACAAAGCCTGTTACAATTCCAATTAAGATTGGTAAACCAATTAACTGTAATAAAGATAATAATAAAGATGATGATTGATCAGAGTGAGTTGCAGTTACGATTGTAATGATACTAAAGAATACCAAGATTGCAATAACATCATCAATAACAGCAACAGGTACCAATGTCTTTGTAACAGGACCTTCTGTATTAAACTCTTGAATAATAGATAAAGCAGGTGCTGGGGCTGTTGCAAGGGCAATACCACCAAATATAAGTGCTAGGTATAATGGTATATTCATAAAGTGGAATATAATACCAAAGGATATACTAACAACTGCAAAAGCTGCAAAGGATTGCGCTAGAGTTGTAATAATTATTTGCTTACCTGATTTCTTAAGTTCTTTAAGAATTAACTCTGAACCAATAATCAGACCTACAACGGTTTCTAAGGCCTTTATAGTCACTTTATACCATTGAGCATTAAGTGTTACATCATTCATAACATTTAGAGCATAAGGCCCTAAAATCATTCCTGCAATCAACCAACCCAGTATTGCTGGCAGTTTAATCTTGGATAGTAATTTACCCAGTAAATATGCTGCTCCCATTGATATTAATATTCTAAATATAGTATTTATCATCTTAAACCTCTTCTTTCAATATTCCATATAATAATATTTTTAATAACTTTCTAATTTTTAAATCATGATCATGTACAAGACTTCTGTTATCATCATAACTCTTACTTCTAAATGAGTTATTAAGTGATTCTTGAAATAGAAATAAATAATCTATTGCTTCATCTATTGTAATATCTTGATTCAATGTTACATTTGTAAACAATTGCTTATAGTAAACTCTGTTAGTCTTATCCAATGACTTTTTAATTTCTTTTATATCTTCAAGTAAATGCTTGGGTGTTTGTAAAAGTGCACTTGTAAATATATTTTCAAAATAAGGATGTTTATCAAAATAAGCTTTTCTTGTATCAACATACTCAAGCATGCTATTTTCTACGCTCTTTGTATCTGATGTGATATTAGTAAAACTATTTCCTACACCCTCAAATACCTTTTTAACACAATACAAGTATAAGTCATCTTTGTCATCAAAATAATGGTATATGATACCTTTTGATATATTTCCTAAACTACAAATTTTATTAAGAGATGCTTCTTTATAACTGTGAGTTCCAAACTCTATAATTGCACTATCAATTATCTTTTGACGTGTCATATTGTTCTTTTCTTTGCGTGTCATAATACCTCCTAATGTTTATCAACTTAT
>JAAYGI010000049.1 GCA_012727815.1 Erysipelothrix sp. | reverse complement strand
ATACATCTGATTTTTCATCACTTTATCTAGGAATTATAGAAATATGTGGTATACTCTATTAGTAACTCATTAAAAGAAAAAGAATTGGTTATCTATTGATATCAATGAACAGCTATGATATACTTATAAAGCAATTTAAAGATGAAAGGGGGTTACGGTATCCCTAGAAAATGCTCCTTATCCGGAAAAAAAGGAATGACTGGAAATAAGCGATCACATTCACTACATGCGACACGTCGTACATGGAATGTTAACTTACAAAAAGCGACTATTATGGTGGATGGAAAACCCACTCGAGTGCGTATTTCCGCTCGTGCCTTAAAATCATTAAAAGCTCAAGCAGCACGATAACAACAAATATAACGGGATTTCCCGTTTTTTTGTACCCTTATATAATTTAAAAGGTGTCTTTCACAAGACACCTTTTTTTATATTCTCATTTATTTATTATTCATGTAATAAAGAAGCTACTGCTTTTTCAATATCATTATTAAAGATATAAGATCCTGCTACCAGAACATCTGCACCTTTATCACTACATAGCTTCCCTGTTTCTTCATTGATGCCACCATCAACAGATATCAGGTAACCATAGTTGTTTAGTTTTCTTAATTTATCAAACTCTGCAATTCTATCTGCCATAGATGACATGAATTTTTGACCACCAAATCCTGGCTCGACACTCATTACAAGTACCAGATCTACAAACTTAAGATACGGTATTGCATGTTCTATTGGAGTACTGGGTCTCAATGAGATTCCAGCCTTGATACCTTTTTCATGAAGTGATTCAATTGCTTTGATTCCATCTTCTACTTGTTCAAATGTTTCTACATGGACTGTAATCGCATTTGCACCTGCTTCAATAAATGCATCAAAATATTTTTCAGGTCTTACAATCATTAAGTGTACATCCATAAATCTATCAGTAATGGATGATACTTGGCTGAGTATGTTAGGTCCAAAGCTTATGTTATCTACAAACACGCCATCCATTACGTCGTAATGAAACCATGCAGCGCCTGTTTCTGCTCTTTTAATTTGTAAGCTCATCTGTTTGAAGTCTAATGATAATAATGATGGTGAAACTATTTTATTCATGTCTATCCCCTTTTATAAGTTCTAATACTTCTAAGTAATGTTCATATCTTTGTTTGGATACTTGTTTCTTATCTATCGCTGCTTTTACAGCACATCCTGGTTCTGTATTGTGAGAACAGTTTCTGAATTTACAATCTTCCCAGTATGCTTTAAAGTCAGGTACACTTTGTGCTAATACACTTTTATCTATGTGTTTGAAGTCTAAGGATGAGAATCCTGGAGTGTCGGCAACCCAACCCCCTGCTATCGCATGAAGTTGATTGTGACGGGTTGTATGCTTCCCTCTACCTAAGACTTTTGATATCTCTTGGGTTTGAAGTGTGAAGCTTTTATCGATTCTATTAATAATACTAGACTTACCTACACCACTTTGTCCGGCAAGGACTGTAATCTTATCTTTGAAGAGTGCTGTAAACTCTGTCAATGTATCATACTTTCCTGTTAAAACAACTTTATAACCATAATCTTCATATTCATGTTTAATCTTTTCAATAACTGCATCTTCTTCTAGATCTATTTTATTAATTACAATCACGGGTTTGACACCTTCAATTGCTACTAGAAATATCAATCTATCTACCAATCTATATGAGAAGTCTGGCTCTTTTGCTGACATTACAATTAAGACCTGATCTACATTGGATACAAGGGGTCTTTTAAGTTCATTGTGTCTTTCTAAGACCTCTTGAATTACCCAATTACCATCTATCATTTCAAGAGATACGTGATCTCCAACTAATGGTCTTTTTCCAAGTCTTAATTTCCCCATCGCAACTGCTATATGAGACTGTCCATCTATATAGACCGTATAACGATTGGATATATTTTTAACAATGAGTCCTACATTTGTCATATTATTCTTCCGTTTCTGTTTCGACTGGTGGTTCGAATACTGGAATATCATCTTTATCATAGTAATAGATAGTCAGTACACTTGTCTCTGTTTGTACATATGAACTTCCCATCATTGGATCTGTTTTAATAACAACTCCAAATACTAACTGTGAAATTTCAAATTCTGTATATTTACTAATATCAAATTTTGATAATACTACCTTAATACCTTGGAGTTCAAGTTGTTTTTTTGCGTCTTCAACATTGGTATTGTTTAAGTTTGGTATCTGTATTTCAAGTTCTTTTGCTACTGTAAATACAATATCTATATCTTGTTCAGGACTGATTTTTTCACCCTTTTGTAATCCTTCTTGTTTCAAGATTACACCCGGTACTGCATCTTTTTGATATTCATAAATGATTCTAATGCTTAGGTTTGTTGAATTTTCTAGAAGTTTTCTAACATCTGATATCTTTTCTCCAACATAATCTCCGATTTCAAAGTATTTACCTTTTGATAATATAACTTGAATTTGGCTTCCTAAATCAATTGTAGCTCCAACTTCAGGAGAAGTTCCAATGATGATATCTTTTTCAAATTCATCCGAGAACTCATATTCATATTTTGAACTGATATGGATGTTGTGTGGTAGTAGAAACTCTTTAGCCTCATCCACACTCATACCAGATAAGTCTTCAAGTACATAGACCTTAGGTTTACTAGAGTTGATAGCAAATATTATACCTACTACCAGTAATACTGCAGCAACTGCGATAAATATTTTAGATTTCTTATTTAGTTTTCTTTTAGTTTTAACTTTTTTCTCTTGATCAACATCACCCAAAATATCAATGACCTTTGTTTCACCATCATCTTCTGATAGTTCTGGTTCCCAAAGAACTTCATCTTTACGTCTTTCACTGAGTACTGTTTGCAAGTCTGCAATCATTTCATCTACATTTTTATAACGATTAGCTATATTTTTACTTGTTGCTTTATTGATAATATTTACAACAGAGTTTGGAATGGATGGATTAAATTCTTGTACTGATGGTGTTGGGTCCTTTAGTTGTTTCATGGCAATCTCAACAGGCATTTCGCCATCAAAGGGTGGTTTACCTACTAATATTTCATAGAATATGATTCCCATTGCATATATATCTGATTGAACACTTGCACCCTCGCCTCTAACAAGTTCTGGTGCCAGGTAATGAACTGACCCCATAACAGAATCAACCTTTGTCAGCTGTAATGCCTCTCCTGCTTGAGCAATTCCAAAGTCTGATACCTTAAGTGTACCATCTGCTTTTACAAGTATATTTTGAGGCTTAATGTCTCTGTGTACGATGCTTTGGGCATGAGCTTTTGCAATACCATATGAGAGTTGTAGCATAAAGTCTACTGCTTCGTTCAATTCTAAACTTCCTCTTCTAAAGATTAACTCTTTAGCAGTAGGCCCTTTAACATACTCCATAACAATATATCTTGAACCCTCTTCTTCACCAACATCATAAACTTCAACAATATTAGGATGGTTTAAACCACTACCAGCATTTGCTTCACGTTTAAAACGTAAGAGTGCAACAGGGTTGTTTACAAGATCTCCTCGTAACATCTTGATTGCTACATCTCTGTCCAAAACAGTGTCATGTGCAAGATAGACATCCGCCATCCCACCTGACCCTATCTTTTCTATAATGTGGTATCTTTTATTAATAATTTTATCCATTTTGACCTTCCTCTACAATAATAAACGAAATATTATCATATCCTCCTGCTTTAAAAGCTAAATCCTTTAATACTTCTGTACTTTTTTCAATATTTAAATTAAATGCTTGTTCTAAATAAGCATGGGGAACAAACCCATGTAAGCCATCACTGGATAGCATAATTCTTGTCCATCCATCTATGACTCTAATTGTTTCAAATGTAATTGTTTCGTTGATTCCTACTGCATTGATTAATGCATTTTTGTGAGGATGTCTTTCAATCTCTTCTTTACTAATCTCATTTTGTAAATACATTTGATATGCATAAGTTTGATCATGAGATAGTAAATTCAATTTAGCATGTCTGAATTCATAGAGTCTTGAGTCTCCAACATTAAATCCAATTGCACGTTTGTTTCTAATAACAACACCAATTAAGGTCGTTCCCATGCCATCATACTCAATCACTGCTTCACCTTTTGCAAATACATGCCTGTTGACTTTATTGAGTGTTTTTCTAAACCAGGATATCACTGCTTCATCATCTTCAAAGTGACCTTGTTGTTCAAACATCTCTTCAAATATATCTACAACCATCTGACTTGCAACATCTCCTGCACGTCCGCCACCAATACCATCGCAAACAAGCGCTAAAAACCCATGTTTTGTTTCTTGGACTAAAACACGGTCTTGATTTGTTTTTCGATGTAATCCCAATTCATTGATACTTGTATATTTCACAGAATACCCCGTTTCTCTCACTATTTTACCATTTTTTTAGGCAATGTGCGACATAAAAACCATCACCTTGGGTTGCTACTGGATCATAAGTCTTTTCATATATGAGTTCATAGCCTTCATTTTCTTTAAGAAACTTTTCTATTTGCTTCTCGTTTTCTTTTTTATTAAGTGTACATGTTGCATATACAAGCAGTCCACCCTTTTTAACATATTGAGATATATTCTTTAAGATGTTTGCTTGCAGTGTTTGTAAATCATCTAAATCACTGGGCTGTATGTTGTATCTTAAATCATGTTTATGTCCCAATACACCAAGACCTGAACATGGTGCATCAATCAGTGCGATATCAAACTCTTTATCAAATGATATCTCTTGAGCATCGCCTTCTAATATCTTTGTATTTAATACATTGGCTCTTTCCATCAGTTCTTTTGTTACTTTAACTCGAGCTGGTATCAAATCTACCCCAATGATATCTCCAGTATTTTCAAGTATGTTGGCAATTCTTAATGTTTTAGTACCAGGTGCACAACAGCAATCCAGTATATCCATACCTTTTTCAATTGGTATTGTGTTTACAACATCTTGGGAGTTCTTATCTTGTATTACAACAGATGCTTTATCAAGAACTTCACTTCTAAATATTTTAGTATTTACAATTCCTTGTTCGACATCATCAAAATATGATGGATCAATACTATCTGTTTTCAATGTATTTACCCAGCCATAGGTAGGTTTTATACTTTGGATATACTTTGCATATGATAGTGCAAAGTCATAGCTGTACTGCGCTTTAAGTAAGCTTAAAATCCATACTGGAATACTATAGTAGATACTGATTCCTTCTAAGCTATCCATATCAAGTTTTCTTTCATGTCTGTCTAACATTTTCTTTAAAGTCGCATTTACAAATCCTGAAGCATGTTCTTCACCAATTTTCTTTGTTAGTTCAACATACTCACTTACCAGTGCATAATCAGGTATTTCAGACATTTTGAATGCTTGTGCGGCTGCCATTAACAATACGATTCGAACTTTATTCTTTGGTTTTCTTTTAATTAAATCTTCAAATTGATATTCTAAGAATAACTTATTTTGTAATACTGTATAAACAAGTGCTGAAACAAAGGCTTGGTCTTCCTCTTTTAAATTTAATTCTTTTAACACTAGGTGGGCATGTCTTTCTTTGATCAATACCTCACTTAGTACATAGTAACTTTTTTCTCTTCTCATACTAGTTTAGTGTCAATGGATTAACATCAACACTGATTCCTCCTTTGTTTAAGGTGTAATAGATGCTTACAGCATGGTTTACACGGTCAATCATTTCATTTAAATCTTTTGTTTTTAATATAATACGAACACGATGTCTGTTTGCAAGTTTATAAAGTGTACTGGGTCCTATAATTCTAATACCATCTTTTTCTAATAGTTTTAAAAATGTATTTGCATTATCATGTGCTGTTTTTTCACTCTCAGCACTAAATACAATCGATGTTAGATAACTGTAAGGTGGATAGGATGCCAGTTTTCTATATTGCATCTCTTGATTAAAGAAACGCTTATACTGATTATATACACCGAACTTGATTGCATAGTGGTCTTTATTAAAGGTTTGAATCATCACTTCTCCAGGATACTGTCCGCGACCACTTCTTCCTGTTGCTTGTAGTATTAAATCAAAACTATGTTCAACACTTCTAAAGTCTTCATAAGCCAATGTATGGTCTATATTCATAATCCCTACAAGGGTTACATTTTCAATATCTAAACCTTTTGCAATCATTTGTGTTCCTACTAAGATATCATACACTTTATTGGTGAAATCCGTGAGTATTTTTTCATGAGATCCTTTGAATTTTGTCGTATCTCTATCCATTCGCCCAATATTGGCATCTGGGAACTTAGATTGTAAGTATTCAGTGAGTCTTTGTGTTCCTACACCGCTTCCTACAATATCTAAAGGTTCATCATCTTTTCCTTTAGGAATCATGTGTGATGTGTAGTCACATTGATGACATTTTAAAAGCCTTCCTACTTTGTGGTAGTTTAATGAGACATCACAGTGAGGACACATTAAAACTTGATCTGTTTCCTTGTCTTTTAAGAATGTCATATAGCCACGTCTATTTAAAAGTAGTATGACCTGTTCTTTTTTATCTAATCTATCTTGGATCCCATTTAAAAGAGTATCACTCAGTAGTGATGATTTCCCTGCATAGAGATTTTTCTTTGTATCTATTATTGTTACTTTGGGAAAGATCCCATTAATTCTTGTAGGTAATTCTAAGAGTGTATAAAGACCTTTTAAAGCTCTAGCGTAGCTTTCTAAGCGTGGTGATGCACTTCCCAATATTAAAGGACACTGATGATAAATACTTCTAAATTCCGCTACATCTGCTGCATGATACATGGGTGTATTGGATTGTTTGTAACTTGTATCATGTTCTTCATCAAGGACAATTAAACCCAGATTATCAAAAGGCATAAAAAGTGCGGAACGTGTTCCAACTACAATTGATGTTTCCTTGTTTTGAACGCGTACATACTGTTCATATTTCTCTTGATTGTTTAATGAGGAGTGGTATATTGCAACATCTTCATTAAATCTTTTAGATACTCTATCAATCATTTGCGGCGTCAAAGATATTTCAGGTACTAAAAAGAGAACCTGTTGCCCCTTATCTAAAACTTCTTTTGCCATATGAAGGTAAACTTCAGTTTTCCCACTTCCTGTAACACCATGCAATAGATAAGTATGAGCCTTGTCGTATTCTATTTTTTCTATAATACTCTCTTGCTGTGGTGTAAGTTTTTGCACCTTATAAGTATCGGTTATATCTTGTGTTAAATATTTTTTCTCTATTTCAACTCGTCTAAATATATCTCTTTTAACCAAAGAATCATAACCTGTATAAAACGCTCTTGCATCTGCAATACTGGTAAAACTTTTATCTTTAAATTTATTTACAAACATTGCTTGTAGTCCAGTTAATTTTTTATCATCTAAGTCATTAAAGACAAGACCTTTTATAAGTCTTGCTTCTTGGAAATTAGCGCGTGGTCTTAATACGTTGGGTAAAATAGTTTGAAGTACCTTTATCAAGGGACTTACAGTTCTATAACTCATATTATGTGCCAACTCTAAAAGTTCTTTGTTTATAATTGCTTTTTCATCAATAACAGATTGTATTGGATATACTTTAAAATCAAAACTAGCAGGATCCGCTTCATAAATATCTAAGACAAATCCCACCATACTGCGACCTCTTAGATTAATGGTTACCCTACTTCCTATTTCTAACTCAAAATCCTCACATAAATATGTGAGGTGCTGGTTAAATAGGAAACTTTCTTGAATTAAAATATTACAATACTTCATATAACCCCTTATTAGTTAAAAAGCAACTCTTAAAGAGTTGCTTCAATATTTCTTCTTATAATTAATGATACCATATCTGCTGCAAACTCAGGATCATCATTACAAATAACATAACGATACTGATTCATCAGTTCCATCTCTTTTGCTGCTTTTGATAATCTTTCTTGAAGCACAGTATCTGATTCTGTCCTACGTCCTTCAAGACGTCTTCTTAATTCTTCCATATTTGGTGGTACTAAGAAAATACTCAATGCATCTGGTACTTTTTCAATTACCTGAAGTGCACCTTGAACCTCAATTTCTAAAAGAACGTTTTTACCCATATCTCTTAATCGGTTAACCTCTGCAATGGGAGTACCATAATAGTTGCCAACAAACTCTGCATGTTCTAAAAGCGCATCCTCTTCAATCGCCTTTTCAAATGCTTCGCGTGATACAAAATAATAATGTTCGCCTTCATTTTCACCTTCACGTTGTGAACGTGTCGTCATAGAAATTGAAAAAGCTAAGTTAAGATCTTCACGTTCTATAAATAAATCTCTTACAGTTCCTTTACCAACACCACTTGGCCCAGAAAATATAATCAATAAGCCTCTTTTCTTCTTCATTCACACCATCCCTTTTTATTATAATACTTACAAATATGTCTTAAGTCAAACAATTTTCACACCTTTACCACAATAGTTAATACTTTCGTACATAATACCACTTTTTTCATATATTCTACAATGAAAGCCACTTATCTTTTTAGTTTTACTGCTTATTAATTAAATATAGATATGATTATCGACTATGGTATAATAAAAATGATAAAGGAAGTGAAATTATGCCGATGGATGGTATTTTATTAAGCAGAATTATAAATAATATTGAAAAGGAGCTTCCACTTAGGATTAATCGTATTACACAACCCTCAACACATGAATTTGTGTTTCAATGTTTTGGTAGTGGGAGACACAATCTTTACATCTCCACTCACCCCTCTTATGGAAGAATTCAATTTACACAATTAAAATCTAGCACCAATTTAAATGCGACACACTTTCTTACTTTACTTAGAAAGTATTTAAGTGGTGGAACATTAAAAAGTATCACTCAAGAACATTATGATCGTAGTTTTATACTTGAAATAGATCACCGTGATGATATGGGTGTTATTAAGACACATAAATTGATCATTGAATTAATGGGAAAATATGCCAACATGATCATTGTTAATGATCAAAACATTATTATCGACGCGCAACGTAGAATGGGGTCTTTTGAAACAGAATCAAGAGCAATTGTACCTGGAGCCAACTATACTGAGGCACCAAGTTTCAATAAAGATAGAATTGAAAACCTAACAAAAGAAGATATGTATGAGTCTTTAAGAACAAAATATGATGGTGTCTCCCCTATTCTTGAGGAAGAAATCACGCACAGGCTCAAAACAATTGAAGCTAAAGATATTATTAATGAACTTTTAAATTCTAATACTCTTTATGTATATGAGAAAGACTATCACATCATAGAACTAACACACCTAAATAAAGAATGTAAAACATATCCTATTATGGATGGCTTAGACTTCTTCTATGTTGACCTATTAGAACAAGAAAGAATCAAAGTACAAACTGATAACATCTTAAAGACTATCAAACGAGAACTTAAAAGAGCAAAGTCTAAGTTACCTAAACTATATAAAGATTTAGAAAACAATGAAAACTCAGATCATTTTAAAGAAAAAGGTGACCTACTCTATGCCTTTCATGCTGATGCTCCAAGTGGTTTAAAAAACACTAGCATTACATCTTGGGATAATACGATTCAAACTATAGAACTGGATGAGAAACTTAATGGTAAGCAAAATGCTAACAGGTATTTCATTCGATACCGTAAAGCTAAGAATTCCATTCACCATTTAGAAAAACAAATTGATCTAACAGAAAACAGAATTGCATATCTTGAAGGTCTAATCACTCAAACTACTCAAGCAAGTGTTGAAGATGCTAAAGAAATACAAGAAGAGTTAATCGAAACTGGTATCTTAAAGCTTAAAAAGACTAAAGATAAGCAAAAACAAAAGAAAAATAAACGACCTAATTATCTTGTTATAGACTATGATGAAAACACTACAATATTTGTTGGTAAAAACAACATCCAAAATGATGTCTTAACATTTAAAGTCGCAAAGAAAGAAGACTTGTGGTTCCACGTTGCACATACTCATGGTGCACATGTTATTATCAAAACAGATACAATGGATGACAATAAGCTTTCCCTCTGTGCAAATCTTGCAGCCTACTTTTCAAATGCTAGAGATGGTAGTAATGTTGAAGTTCAATATACTGAAGTTAAAAACATAAGAAAAATACCAGGACAACAAGCTGGTATGGTTCGTTTCTCAAGTCACAATAGCACATATATCACACCTGACTTTGACTTAATTAAGCCTTATTTAAATGAATAATTTCCTTATAATTTGGCATATGCTTATAAATGATGTCATAGAATCTAGAACTATGGTTAAATTCTAAAATATGCGCACATTCATGCAATACCACATAGTCAATGAAATCTAAATTCTCATGATATAAATATAGATTAAATGCCAGTTCATGTTTTGAACTGCATCGACCATGAATTCTTTTATACCGTCTTATCTTAAAGGGCGGTATTTTTATTTGTAAAAGTTTTGCATAGTAAATGATTCTTGATTCGATGTACTTCTCTAATATGGACTTAAGATAAGCTTCTGTCTTCTTTATTATAAGTTCGTCTGACATACCTTTTGGTACATAGATATTCATATCCTGTGCTATATCAACAAAGAATTTAGATGATATATGTCTTTTAATCTTTATATCTCTTCCTAGATATCTGAGTGTATCTTGTGTTAGATCTAATCCTACGGGTCTATAAGACTTTAACTTCCCTTCAATCCAATCTCTTTTAGATTCTAAAAAACCCTCAATTATGTCTACAGGGACAAGATGGGGGGATCTTACTATTACTTCCCCATCTACAATGGATATTGCCAGGGTTTTTCTATTTGTGCGTTTAATCTTATAATTCATATATGAATTATAGCATACATATGTTATAGTTTTATCATATAAGTAAAAGGAGCACATATGTCTAAAAAGAAAACAAGCTTAGAAAAATCAATTTTACAACAACGCAAATCAAATATTATTCGCGATAGAAAAGGTAGACCTTTTTATATCAACCCAAGTGACAAACAAGCATATAGAGTAAAAGCAGAAGATGAAAAATTCCTCTACATTTATGATGCTAGAATTCTATTTTCATTAATACCAAGTATGCTTATTGAGATGCTTGCTCGAAAATACATTATTTTCGGAGTTATTGCATCCATTATTATTTTTATAGGATTTGAAGTCTACTATCGATTCTTCATCTTAAAGAATCTTAACAAATCAAACAATCCCCCACAAGAAGTTTTTGATATTTATAATTCAGATGAAGTCATTAGGTCAAAAAAATCAGACGCGCTAATGAAACTGTTCTTGGGTATCGCTGTATCTTTCATGGTTATGAGTAATATTAATGCTTTTGATATCTTTAGTGGATTTCACCTTGGTAAATACATTAAGGCTTTCATTACCATTATTATGGGAGCTATCGCATTATCCCCTGTTAATGATTTCTTT
>JAAYGI010000048.1 GCA_012727815.1 Erysipelothrix sp. | reverse complement strand
ATCTTGCTCTTTAAAGGATCCGGTTTCGTTATAGTAAGAAATCCACTTACCCAGTGATGATGGAGTCAATTCATATTCTCGCACTATTTCAGAACGTGGTTTTCCACTGTTATAAAGTTGTACCATCTGTTGCTAAAATTCATCAGTATAATTTCTTCGTTCTCTTCTTTTCCTAGTCATAGTATTTATCCTACTTTCTCTGTATGTATTCTACCATGACCTTATCTATTTGGTCTTAATAAGTGTAACCCTTCCATTCCTCACTTTCTCACATTATAACATTTTGCTATATAGAGAAGTGTCTACTTAAGTGTAACCCTTCCAATTTATCTAGTACTTTAGTATTAGATATCTCATAATTTGTTCTTATAAAATTTATATCAACTCAAATAAAAATTCCCACTAGAGTGATGTACCATACATTGTGTATGAATCATATCTAAAGGAAATTTTTAATTTTTATATAAGTTCTAGTTTACCTTATTAACGGTAGTACCCGTTTCTAATACTTCTAAGGTTGAATCTAGTGATGTAACCATCATATTACGAACTGAAACATCAGTGTAGTAAGCAATATGTGGTGTATAGAGAATTTTATCATGATTTAAGACTTTTACGAACAGTTCATCCTCAATCTTTACATTACGAAAGTCCTCTGGAACATAGATAGATTCATTCTCATACGTATCTAGAGCAGCTCCAGCAAGCCATCCTTCATCTAAGACATGTATGAGTGCCTCAGTATCAACAATCGATCCACGAGCAGCGTTAATGAATACAGCACCCTTTTTAAACTTTTTAAAAAGTTCAAGATCAAACTGATGGTAATTATCCTCGGTAGCTGGAATGTGTAGCGATACAATATCCGCTTCTTGAATAATATCTTCAATACTGTCTCTATATTCTAGTAAGGTTTTGGCCTCATCATTTGGATACAGATCATAGCCAATGACATGTGCACCAAATCCTTTATATAAGGCTGCGGTCTTACGACCAATTAAGCCAGTCCCAATAATACCAATGGTCATTTCTTGAACAAGCTTAGCACGAATTGGAGGAATCCATCTAAAGTCCTGTTTATCGGTCTGCGCTTCAATCATACGCATCTTACGCACAATCATTAAGGCAGCGGTCAATGAGAACTCAGCAATCGACTCTGGTGAATAACTGGGTACATTACTAATGATAATATCATTAGCGCTAGCAATCTCTAAGTCATAATTGTCAAATCCTGCCGTACGCTGTGCTATTTGTTTAATTCCATATCCCTTTAATATTGGATACATCTCTGCCGTAACCTTTGTATTTTGTAGGGTTGAAATGCCATCATAACCTTCAACCATGTGAATGTTATCCATTGATAATTGACCATCAATATACCCAACTTCAACATCCTTATCAACGATCCATTCATTGATGTACGGTATCTCTTCTTCACGCACATTAAAAACTGCGATTTTATACATACTTCATCTCCAATCTTTTCACTACTATGTAAAGTTAGTCATAAAATATCAACCAACTGATGATTAAATTAATGTTATTTCTAACATATGTATAAGTTAACATGTGTGAAAAGCTTTAGCCAATGATGTACCCAAATCGCAGTAACAAAGTAGATTGTTATCACCTAAATAAACATCTCAGTGTAGGTTCTCACTTTATCTTCAATCTTAAATAATCTTGCGTATTGAATCAATTGATTCAAGTTTTTATCTTTACACCTAAAATATTCTTGAATGTAACTTTGAAATTCTTGAATTTCAATATTCTTCTTATTTCGTACATAGTCACAGAATGTTCGTTCTAGATTATAAGTTTGTACCTCATTACCAAATGGAGTAACAATTCTTACCATTCCAATATTCAGTAAATCCTCTTTAACCTTATAAACTTTTACTTCTTCTTTAGTCAGTCTCGAAGATCCCGAACCAGACCTCATCGTTACCGTATGGTGAAATGGTTCTCGATCTGATAGTCCCCATAAGTATGCTGACGATTCGTGGGAGAAGATTAATTTAGGGTAACGATATTGGATAATATAAAAATCATCTTGCCATACTGATTCAGACATATACAATCCGTGGGCAACCTTTAGTAATTTTTGATTTTTAAGAAACTTTAAAAAATCGACTTTGGAGACATTAGCTTCTACTGCATGAGCAGTAGAAACATATCCATTATTGTCTTTGATTAATTTATTTAGAATGTCAATCATCATAACCTATCAACCTGTCTTTCGTACTTGTTTTAAATTAATAAGTGTACCAAAGTATTTGTCATCAATTATGGAATTAATGTACGTATTTCCATCTTTATAACTTTTTCAAATGGAGTTATTCAAATAATCCCAAATCAAGCATCACTTGATTTAATTCAAGGAATTCATTATCCTTATCCATTTGATTCATTCGTTCTTCTAGTATTTTATTATCCATTTCTTCATCTATGCTTTCAAGTACTGTATTTAGAATAAATTCAGAAACTTCGATACCTTCAGATTGTGCACATTGTTTAATTACTTCCATTTCACTATTTGTAAATTGTACAGTTATTGTATTTTTCATAAATTTATCCTTCCTTTTTCTAAAAAAACTTGGATGACGTGCATCCAAGTTTTGTCCAATAAAATTTAACTAAGCTAATACTCCAGCATTGATTGCTGCTTCAAAGAAGAGTGCAGATGAGTGTGATCCAGGATCACGATGTCCAATTGAACGATCACCTAAGAATGATGCTCTACCCTTAGTTGCGCGCATTGGTTCTGTACTTGCAGCAAATCGTTCAACGTCTTCAACTGTAAGTTGAGTAAGGTCCATTTCTGATACCGGTCCCCAAACATCTAACATTGTTTTTTCATTGACTGTACTCTTACCACGTTTTGCAACACTCTCATATCCTGCCTTAATAACATCTTGTGTTAAGGTATTATCAATTGTTTTTGCCATTGTAATGAATGCTGATCCGTATAAGGGACCTGATGCTCCACCTACTTTAGATAATAGGGTCATTCCAATATTCTTAAATAAATCTTGGTTGCTTGTAATTTCCTTTGTTTCTAACATTTCAAGGACCGCTTGCATACCACGATTCATATTTGTCCCATGATCCCCATCACCAATTGGAGTATCATATGCATTTAATTGTGCTTGGTTTTCTGCAATTAAATTTGCATAGTCTTTTACAAATTGTAATAGTTTTGCATCTACCATTTGATTACCAAGCCGGTGTATCTACAGTATGGTTAAGTGCGTCTAACCAACCAGCTTCTAACTTAACAACCGTTAGTGATAATCCTGTCATGTCTAGGGCTGTCATTAAGTTTCCTGATTTTTTATATACTACATTTACATTATTTTTAGCAAGTAGTTTCTTAACATCGTTAAGGAATACATATTGTTCCATGTATGGTGTTCCACCTAGTCCATTAACTAAGAGTGCATATTCACCTTGATCATCTAATGGTAATTCTGCTTTAATTTTCGTTAAGATTTCACGTGCTAATTCTTCAGATGCTTGAATCTTCGCTTTGCGATATCCAGGTTCTCCATGGATTCCTACTCCGAATTCAATTTCATCTTCTGCAAGTTCAAATCCAGGTTTTCCAACAGCAGGTACAGTCGCAGCTTTAAGTGCAACCCCTAATGTCTTCATGTTAGCAACTAAGTGATCTCCAATTGCTTTTAATTCTTGTAAGGTTGCTCCCTTATCAGCGTATGCTCCAAGGATCTTATGAACTAAGACCGTTCCAGCTACACCACGACGTCCTGTTGTATATGTACTATCTTCAACAGCGATATCATCATTAACAACTACAACTTCAACTTGAATGTCCATATCTTCAGCAAGTTCTTTTGCCATATCAAAGTTCATAATGTCGCCAGAGTAGTTCTTAACAATAAGTAAGACACCATTTTCATTTGGTACATTTGTAATTGCTGCTAAAACTTCATCAGGTGTTGGAGATGTGAATACTTGTCCACATACTGCTGCACTTAACATTCCCTTACCAACAAATCCAGCATGTGATGGTTCATGGCCACTACCACCACCACTAATGAGTGATACCTTTGTATCATCTGCATACTTAGCAGTAATAACATAAGTGTCAGGTACGAGTTGAACTAAATATTCGTGCTCATACGTAAAACCAGCTAACATTTCATCTAAAATATCATCTACTTTATTAATAATCTTTTTCATAAGTCCTCCTTTTATTTTCTACAACTATATATTACAATGAAAACGCTTACGTTTCAAGGTTTACTATTATAAAATTTCAGAATATCTCTCAAATACTTCTTTCAACGTTATGGTCATTCTTTTCACAATAATATCGAACTTTTGACACAATCACTCTTCATTTAACAATATTTTATTAAAAGTTATAAGTTTATTTAAAAACCCTCACTCAAACAATCATGGTGATTATTCAAGTTAAGGGTTAATATCATTTATATAATTACTTATTTTGGATTGTTTGCATTCGCAATTTCCGCAAGAATTGTAGCGGTATCTTCAATAACAGAGGCCGTCACAGCACCTGCAAAGGCACCTTCAACTATTGGAGCATCTACAAGTTGTACATAATCTTCATCAAAGAGTTCAATTGCCATTTCAGCACTCATCTTTGAACTTCCAATATCATAGAATACAAAGATATGTTGATGATCATCCATTTCATTAAACGCTTCAAGAATAAGCGTTGCGGATGTACCAATACGTCCATCTTCAGTACCTGAGGCACTTCTTAGAGTTACTTTTTCATCACTTGTGACCATCTCAGAAATAAGATCTACAATCCCATCTCCAATCTTCTTGGAATGAGAAACAATTACAAAACCATTTTTAGCCATACGCTTCCTCCTTTGGATAATCTAAACTATAGAATCAAGTTTTCTATATTCTTATCTTAAAACAATATCGTGAAATATACAATATTTTTTTTTTATTGATTTTATAGTGGAGTATTCATTAGCCAATCAATGGCATGTACAACCTCAATCCCTTCAATCGACCCAACATCCATACGGTTTAAGGTGATGATTGTTTTCTTATAGTTGTCTTTTATATGCTTTAGATTTCTTTGTTCTCGATCATCATCTTTAGGCATGTGATAGGTTACTTGAATATATTCTATTTGATCTTGTTTAAAGGCAACAAAATCTACTTCACTTCCATTTATATCTCCTACATAAACATCATAACCACGTCTTTTTAATTCGATATATATAATATTCTCGAGTTGTGATCCTAGGTTATTCACACGCTTAAGTATATTATTTCGAAGTCCTGTGTCCACAACATAGTATTTGGAATTTGTTTTTAAACGTTTCTTACCGCGTATGTCGTATTGATTTGCTTCATAAAAAATATAGGACTGCATAAGCAAGTCAACATAATTATTAATGGTTGGATTACTTACACTCAGTCTTTCTGATTTAAATGTATTCACGATACTGTTAATAGATACAGCGGATCCAATAACATCCATGAGATACTCAACTAGTTTATTCAATGTTCTAATATCTCTAATTTGACCGCGAGTTGCGACATCTCTGATCAAAATACTATTATAATTTCCACTAAGAATATCATTTTTTAAGTGATGATCATTAATGGTAAGGAGTGATGGAAATCCACCATACTCTAAATACTCATCAAAAAGCTTATCAAGTTTATCATTACTTTCTTTGGTGTTATCTAGTTTATACGTTACAACCTCTTTAAAACTCAGCGGATATACATTCATTTTAATATAGCGCCCTGCAAGATACGTCGCTAACTCTCCTGACAATAGATTTGCATTTGAACCTGTTATTGTGATGTCACAATCAAATTCGACACGAAGTCCATTAACGAGTTTTTGCCAATCTTCCACTTCTTGAATTTCATCAAACAAGAAATATACTTTACCTTCTATCATACTTAGTCTAACCTTAATGTCTTCATATAAACTTAAATAATTATTTAAATGATAGTTTTTAGGTTCTTCAAAATTATAATAAAGTATATTATCTTTATTCACATTTACTTCTTCTAAAAACAAATGATATTGCCTTAAGATAACTGACTTGCCTGATCGTCTCACACCCGTAATGACTTTAACAAAATCAGTATCCTTAGCTTTAATTAGCCAATTTAAGTATCGTTCACGTTTAAGCATATTAACACCTCTTTAAAGTATAGTTTAAATATAACACACTATACCAATTATTTAAAGTATACTTAAAACTTAAATCATTTTACCCAGTTTTTAAAGTATACTTTAAACTGATTTACCCTTAATTATTTAGAATACTATGATTTTATATAGTGATATCCATCTTCCTGTAGTGTCGCAAGTTTATATACTCCACTTGAAACAACAGTAACCCCACTAATCAGCATATCTTCACTGATATCACGAGTTCGCATTGCATTGTTACAAACATAATAGTTTACACGATCGTCCAAAACAATTGGTTTTGTCAATCCAAACTTATCATCCACAAAATTACTAACACCATGACTGTTCGCAACGACGCAAACCTCGACTGTATCATCTTCCTTTAAAATATTCTTAATATTTGCAATTAACACATGTACGTGTTCTGGATTATCAAAATGAAATACAACTTTCATAAGCTAACACCCCTTCTTTTTGTAATTTTAACATATTGAATGTCACATCAATAGTGCAACGATAGAATTATCGTTGCACTTTTAATCATAATTCTAATGATTAAAGGAACTGAAACTAAGTTCAGTTCCTTTAAACTATATAATCAGAACTGTAATCTTGTAATCAGAATGTTACCTTTCTTCTAAATCCAACTTAAGAATTTGCTTTATCATGATAAAGTTTATTACGATACAGTTGTTATCATTTTATAGGTATCCTTTTAATTACT
>JAAYGI010000047.1 GCA_012727815.1 Erysipelothrix sp. | reverse complement strand
GCTCAGTATCAATCAATTCTTTATTAAGAGTAGGTAACATGCTCAAATGAACTGATTGCTCACCCGTTAATTTATTGAAAATTTCTTCAGTAACAAATGGTATCATAGGAGCTAACATCTTAGTAACGCCAAGCAATACCTCGTATGAAGTATTGTAAACTGACTTTTTATCTTCATCTATTTCAGTTGACCAAAATCTTCTTCTATTCCTTCTGATATACCAGTTTGAAAAGTCTTCAATTAGAAATTCTGAAATTGCTCTAGCAACTTTTGTGTACTCGAATATATCCATTTCTCTATCATAAAGTTCGATTAAAGAATTGTATTTTGAAAGTAACCATCTATCTATTTGCGGTCTATCCTTGTATTCAACAAAGAATGATGTCGGATCTATATCATCCGTTTGAGCATATAGTGAAAGGAAGTTATAGATATTCTTGTAGGATCTAAATAACTTACTATCCACTTCTTTAAGCCCATTTGTATCAAATTTAGTAGGTAACCATGGTGGTGAAACATAGATTGAGTAGAATCTAACTACGTCTGCACCGTATTCATCAAATACTTCAAATGGATCAACCGTATTACCTTTTGACTTGGACATTTTTTGTCCTTCATTATCAAGGATTAAATCATTTACCAATACATTTTTATATGGCGCTTTTCCTGTATAAAGTGTTGATATCGCCATTAAAGTATAGAACCAACCTCTTGTTTGATCTATGCCTTCAGAAATAAAGTCTGCCGGGAATAGCTTATTAAAATCATCCTTGTGTTCAAATGGATAGTGATGTTGTGCAAAAGGCATCGCTCCAGAATCAAACCATACGTCTAATACATCTTTTTCACGAGTCATCAAGCCATTACATTTTTCACAGTTTAGATGAACATCATCAACATACGGTCTATGCAATTCAATGTTTTCATCAATATCTTCTATTGATCTTTCTACTAATTCCTTTATTGAGCCAACCGATGTAGTATGCCCGCAATCATCACATTTCCATATCGGAAGTGGAGTTCCCCAGTATCTAGATCTAGAGATAGCCCAGTCATTAAGATTTTCTAACCAGTTACCAAATCTCTTCTTTCCTATAAAATCAGGATACCAATTCACACCATTATTATTCTCAATCATTTGATCTTTGTATTTAGTAACTTCTATATACCAAGATGGTTTTGAATAATATATCAATGGAGTACCACATCTCCAACAATGCGGATAATTATGTTCCATTCTTTGTTTTGAGAATAGTTTATTGTTTTCACGTAAGTACATGATAATCTCAGGATCTGCATCCATAACAAACATACCTTCCCAAGGTGTTGCAGTAAACTTACCTTCTTCATCAACAGGATTTACCATTGGTAAATCATATCTACGTCCTGTTTGATAGTCATCTTCCCCAAAAGCTGGAGCTGTATGAACAATACCTGTACCATCTTCAACAGTTACATAGTCAGCACATGTCACAAAGAAAGCCTTTTTGTTTACACTAACAAATGGTAGTAATTGTTCGT
>JAAYGI010000046.1 GCA_012727815.1 Erysipelothrix sp. | reverse complement strand
TTCTAAATCCTAAAATTTGGTTTAGTATGTCATTAAATACATTTGCACCAGATTTGAATTCGTATTTTACATCTTGTAGTCCTGATTCAATATTTGCAAAACCATAACCATATCTTGCAACTTGTCTATCGTATTTTCTTTTTTTCTCTGGATCCATAAGGATCGCATAAGCTTCATTTATATCTTTAAACTTTTCTTCAGCATCTTTGCTTTTATTTTTATCCGGATGATATTCTTTAGCAAGTCTTCTAAAGTTAAGTTTTATATCTTGATCAGAACTTTTTCTGTTGACTTCCAATATTGCGTAATAGTTTTTTTGTTTCATATAATACCCCTTTAAAAACTAATTCTAACTTGATTTTTATTATATCATAGATAATCTAAAATTCAAGGATATTCGCTTGATTTTTTAATTTTTTTATAATATAATGAGGGAGTAAAAGCAAATGGAGGTATGTATATAATGGACATAAATGATGAAAACTTTTTATCGGCGCAAAAAATTGTTCCTGTAAAAATCGAAGATGAAATGCAAAAATCATATATAGACTATGCAATGAGCGTTATTATCTCCCGTGCCTTACCAGATGTAAGAGATGGTTTAAAACCAGTTCATAGAAGAATTCTTTATACAATGTATGAAGACAAACTATGGCCAAACGTTCCTTACAGAAAATGTGCAAACGTTGTTGGTGACGCAATGGGTAGATACCATCCACATGGTGACTCATCAATATATGATGCATTAGTACGTTTAGCACAAAATTTTTCACTAAGGTATCCTCTAGTTGGCGGACATGGTAACTTTGGATCTATGGATAACGATCCTCCAGCCGCAATGAGATATACTGAGTGTAAACTTGAAAAAGTTGCACTCGAAATGATTGAGGATTTAGACAAAGAGACAGTAGACTTTATGCCAAACTATGACGACAGATTAAAAGAACCTACTGTTTTACCAGCAAAACTACCATATCTATTAGTAAATGGTGCATATGGTATTGCCGTTGGTATGGCATCTAATATTCCACCACACAATTTAGGTGAAGTAGTAGATGGTACAATAGCTCAATTAGATAATCCAGAGATTACTAATGAAGAATTAATGAAATATATCAAAGGACCAGACTTTCCAACAGCAGGTATTATTGTTGGAAAAGAAGGTATAAAAGATGCATATACAACTGGTCGTGGTAAAGTAACTATAAGAGCCAAAACTGAAATTGAAGAAGACTCACGTGGTAGATTTAAAATTATAGTTACTGAAATACCATACCAAGTAAACAAAGCAGCACTTGTTGAAAGTATTGCAAAATTAGTTCAAGCTAAAACAATCGAAGGAATTTCAGACTTAAGAGATGAAACAGATAGAGAAACAGGATTAAGCTGTGGAGTAAGAATTGTTATAGAACTAAAAAGAGATGCAAATCCAAACGTAGTTCTAAATCAATTATTCAAACATACACAACTACAAAATTCTCAATCTATGTTAATGCTTGCTATTGTAGATGGTGTACCTAAAGTACTACAACTTAGAGAAATACTTGGAGAATACATCAAACACAGAGAAAATGTTGTAATTAGAAGAACTGAGTTCGACTTAAAACAAGCAGAAGCAAGAATCCATATCTTAGAAGGATTAAAAATTGCTATAGATAACATCGATAGAGTTATCCAAGTAATTAGAAATTCATATGATGACGCTAAAGAAAACTTAATGAAAGAATTTGATTTATCTGAAATTCAAGCTCAAGCAATCCTAGATATGCAATTAAGAAGACTACAAGGATTACAAAGAGAAAAAATTGAAGAAGAGTTAAATGAACTTCTAGCTTTAGCTAAATGTT
>JAAYGI010000045.1 GCA_012727815.1 Erysipelothrix sp. | reverse complement strand
TTAGAACAACAGTAGATGATACAAATAATCTTGATCACAAGAATGAAGTGACCCTTGATTGGCAAGGTGGAGAAGAAACAACTGATAGAACTGTTGCTAAACGTGATGCTGGCATTACTAAGTCTGGAGAAGTAGTTATAAACGAAGATGGCAGTAAAACGGTAAACTGGACTATTAAATTCAATACAAAGAAAAACGTTATTCATAATTTCGAGTTAACGGATACGTATACACCGGCTTCGGTAACCGTCAGTAATATCAAAATTAAAAGTGGAGACGATGATGTCACGGAATATTTTACGATCAGTGATGAAACAACTGGTGGAGAGTTTACGGTTAACAAAGATCAATTAAAGGCTCAAGAATATACGCTAACATATTCAACAACTCTCTCACCTGAAGAAGAAAGGGCAGAAATAACAAATACCGCTGATATTACATATACTGGCGGTTCAGATGAAATTATTAGAACTGTATCGATTCCAGAATTAAAAGTTGAAAAACAAGCAGATAAGATAATTAGACCAACTGAGAATAATATAAACCCTCTTATTGAGTGGACAATTTATGCAAATACAGACTCAAAAAATAAATTTGTAAACTTAGTAGATGCAATTTTAGAAGATACTATACCATTAGATCAAAAGTTGGTTTCGGGTTCTGTTAAGGCTGTTCGTACAGATGACATTAATATTAAAATTGATGGGACAAAGATTGCTGAAAGTGCTGAATATAATTCATTTAGAATTGAATTACCAAATGGCCCATATCAATACACTATTACGTATCAAACTGAAATCCTACAGCTACCTTCATTAGATGGCGAAATTTTTGATAAATATAACAATACAGTTACACTAACAAATCAAACAAAAAACCAAGATCTAAAACAAGATGATAAAGCAGATGCCTGGATTCGTTACTATGGGAAATTAGACAATGATTTAACGGGTAAAACAGGTAGTCAAAACAGTGATACTGAAAACATCGATTATGAGGTAATAATTAATCCTGAAGGCTTGACAATTCATAACGCTAAAATAAAAGACTCTCTATCTGATAATCATGTGTACATTAAAGATAGCATCAAACTCTTTGATAAAGAGGATAAGGAGATATCTGGAGGTTTTAATTTAGTTGTAGCTGAGAATAAAAGAAGCTTTAGTGTTACCTTTTTCAGTGATTCTAACAGCACAGGTACAATTGATTCTAAATACATAATAAAGTATTCGACACGGTTGAATGATAATTTGATTGGGACTCATAAAGTAAAAAATGATATAGAAATTACTGGAGGAACACCTGATAAAACATTAAGTGAAACATCGACAACTACTACAGCTCAGCAGTGGTTTTATGGTGGCGGTGGGAGCGGGCGTACTCTTAAACTTGAAGTAAATAAATTTGATAACAAAGTAGATAACCCTGAAGCGATAGAAGGTGTTGTATTCAAACTAGAGCGTGCTAATTTAAACGGCAGCCTTACAGAAGTTGATGCAAAAATTGAAACAAACGAAAATGGGATTTTTATAAAAGATGCAATTCGTGCAGGACGTTACATTTTAACAGAAGTAAGTGCACCAGGTTTGTATCAAAAGCTCAAAAGCCCTGTTCATTTCTTGATTGGCTACACTAACCCTGATGATATTAACAAAGATGCAGATGGAAACGAAATTAATCCTTATACAATTACCATAGTTGATGCTAACTGGAACATAAAAAAACATTCACATGCAAGTGCTGAAGGTAATGTCTTAACAATTGTTAATGATTTTGTTCCAGTTAGTCACCAATTTGTTGCAACTAAGACCTTAACAGGTTCTCAACTAGTTGACAATGAATTTGAGTTTATATTATTAGATGCAAATAGAGAAGAAATTGATCGCGTTAAAAATGACGCCAATGGTAGAGTTACTTTTAACCCATTAACTTTTAGTCAACCAGGCACTTATAAATTTTCAATGAAAGAAGTTCAAGAGGATCGCAAAGGCATGAGTTATGATCAAAATGAATATGATATTACTCTTACTATAGGTGAAGGCAAAGATGGTCTAATTGTTTATTTGGTTGATTATGAAAATGAAAATCAAACAACAGGTAATAATTTTGAGAATAATTATCAACCACTACCTACAGAATTGGCTTTAACAGCCAATAAAGGACTAACAGGTCGTGATATCGTTGATGGAGAATTTACATTTGAAGTTTATGCGACAGATTCAGATAATGAAGTTACTGGCGAAGTAATAAACTCTGCAACAAATGATGCAGATGGTTTAGTTGAGTTTGAAAGTATTACTTATACTGAAGTTGGAATATACAATTATGTAATGGTTGAAGTCTTTGGTGATAAGGATACTGTGACTTATGATGAGACAAAAATATACTTTACAGTCACCGTAAGAGATAATGAGGGTCAGCTTGAGGCTGTCTTAGAAATTGACAACCAAGTAGATTTCATTTTTGGCAATATCTACATGCCGCATCCTGCGGATTTAGAATTAGAAATTATAAAGAAACTAATAGCTTCAAGTCATCCTTTAGTAGGTGGTCGCGAATTGGTAGCTGATGAATTTAACTTTGAAGTAGTTGATGCAGCTACCGAAAATATTATTGTAACTGCTACAAATGATGCTAATGGAAAAGTTGGCTTCTTAGTTGAAGATTATTTTAAAGAGGTTGGCGAGCATAGATGGACAATTCGTGAAATTGTTGGTGACGACTCTACTATTGATTACGCAACTAACGAGATTAATGTGTCTATCACAGTTACTGACGAAGAAGGTCAATTAACTGCTTTTGTTGAATATGATGAAGTTAATCCAACTTTTGTAAATATTGAAAAGACGTATGCCATTGGAGACTATACTTGGATAGATGCAAATAAAGATGGAATCCAAGATGAAGATGAGCTAGTGTTACCAGGTGTTATTGTAGAGCTTTATGATGCAGAAGGTAAAAAGATTGATGAGACTACAACCGATTCAAAGGGCTTATATATCTTTGACGAGTTGGTTGCCGGCAATTATAAAGTAAGATTTGTTTTAACTGAAGAGCAAGCAAAAATATATGAATTTACACAAGAGGTAACAGGAGAAGAGTCGACTAATAATTCTGATGCTAATCCTATAACCGGGTGGACAGTTGATATTGTTTTAGATGATGAAAACAAACATCTGACAAAATCTTATGCGGACCAAGAACTTTTAGCTACACAAGGTATTGATCCAACTTGGGACGCTGGTGTAGTTTTAAGGACCAGAATCGATATTTCAGTTGAAAAAATATGGAGTGGAGGTCCAGATGAAAAGGATTCCGTTTTTGTTCAACTTTATAGAAATGGTATCGAATTTGAAGAATTGATAGAATTAAGTAAAGCCAATGATTGGACCTATACTTGGACTGATCTATATGTCACTGATAAAAACCGTGAAGTTTATGCTTACACGATAAAAGAAGTCAAACTTGATAACTACTCTGTAGAGATTACAGGTGATATAAAAGATGGTTTCCTCATTACCAATACTTATGTTATTCCAACTGGAGATGTTACTGCTAAAAAGGTATGGGTCGGCGGTCCTGTTGTTAAGCCAACAGTTGAATTCCAACTATTAAGAGACGGCAAAGATTTTGGAGATGTGATTTTATTGAAAAATGGCACTGAAAGTTATACTTGGAAAGATCTAGAGTTAACTGATGTTGATGGAAAGGTCTATACATATACAGTCAAAGAAGTTGATGTACATGAGGACTATGACATGACGATCTCTGAAGATGGTCTAACAATTACAAATACACATTACAGCTCAGAACATTCAAAACGTCCTGGTTTACCAGCGACTGGAATAAGTAATGACAACATCTTATTTACAATGA
>JAAYGI010000044.1 GCA_012727815.1 Erysipelothrix sp. | reverse complement strand
GCCTCTTACACCGGTCGGAAGTGGTTAAAATGGATGGTGATAGCTTTAGAATGAAGCATCAAATGAATATTTTTGTTAAAGAAAGTGTAAAAATCTAGTTAGCAGTTTATGTAAGATACTACTTGACGCCTACACCAATGAATATTGGCGACCATTTGGCGATAACGACAATAATTTTTCTGTTATTGGAAACCAACAAAGCAAAGCAGATGCGGCACTTGTAGAAAAGGTTATTAATTCTGTAGATGCAATATTAATGAAAGAATGTATGCTGCGTGGAATTAATATGTCTAGCGAAGATGCACCACAAAGTATTGACGCTGCACTCAGTAGTTTTTTTAGTATAAGGGAGGGGAAAATCTCCTATCTCGATACTCAAACTAGAAACAAAATGTCTCAAAGTATTATTCTTGCTGCCACGGGAGCAAAGACCAAACCAAATATAGTTTTAGTTGATGAAGGTGAGGGGCAGACACCTATTAGCATGCCAGATACTATCCTATCTATTAGTAAAAATAACAAGCTATCTGTTCCATTCGTTCAAGGTAAGTTCAACATGGGTGGTACAGGTGCTCTCCCTTTTTGCGGGAAGCATAAACTGCAACTTGTAATATCAAAACGATATCAAAATTTTCCAAACAACAATGACAGTTTGTTTTTTAAATGGTCGTTTACTGTTGTGCGTCGTGAAAATCCACGGGAAGGCCGAAAGAGTTCGATGTTTACATATTTAACAGATGTAAATGGAAATATGTTAAGCTTTGAAGCTGATAGCTTACCCATAATACCAATGACCAATGGACAAGAATATCAAAAAATGCACTATGGAACTTTTATTAAACTCTTTAATTACTCGTTACCAGGCGGATTAAAGAGTAATATTCTATTTGATCTAACATATCGATTATCTATGCTAATACCTGAATTAGCTCATCCAATTAGGATTAGAGAGTGTAGGAACTATAAAGGTCATACCCTTGAAACAACTTTATCGGGACTAGTAACTCGATTAATCGATGATAGAGCGAATAATTTAGAGGATGGCTTTCCTAGCTCAGAAACTTTTCATATCGATGGCCAACCATTTAAATGTGCAATCTATGTATTCAAGTCAGGAAAATCTGCAAACTATAGAGAAAAAGAGGGCATCTTGTATGTTGTAAATGGACAAACTCATGCAACTGTTGGAGAAAGCTTTTTCAACAGAGTAAATCTCTCATATCTTGCAGATAGTATTTTAGTTCTTGTGGATTGCTCTTTGGTTGATGTGCAATATCGTGAAGATATGTTTATGAATAGTCGTGATAGGTTACGAAGAGGGGACTTCGTTAAGAAAATTGAAGACCAAATAGAGGAAATGTTAAAGAATCACCAAGGCTTGAAAGAACTAAATCATGAACGTCGTGAGGCTAAAGTGAAAGCTCGACTTGAGGATGACAAACCACTTAAGGATGTGTTGCAAGAAATTATTAATAAATCACCAGTTTTGTCACAACTATTAATTCGTGGAAACAAAATCAGTAATCCATTTAACTTAAATAAAAAGAGTGGCCGCGGCGATGAATTCAAGGGAAAAAAGCATCCTACTTACTTTAATTCCGTAGGAAAAATACATGATGGTTGTCTTTGCAGATCAGTCCCTATCAATCATGATTTTCAAATAAAGTTTGAAACAGATGTTGTTAATGATTATTTTTCACGACCTGACGAACAAGGAGAATTTTTTTTAGAACTTAATGGACAAATGAAACCTGAGCTGATAAAGCATTTGGGACTTTTTAATGGGATTGCAACACTAACTGCAAAGCTTCCTGAAGAGGTGCAAGTAAATCAGGAGCTCATTTTTGAAACTTCACTTTCCGATGAATACATTCCAAGCAAGTTTAAAAATGAAATTCGTGTTGTTACAGAAGCACCACAAGATAAAAGCAGTGGAAAATCCGGCTCCAGGATTCAACCACCGGGAAAAACCAGGAGCAAGGATCGCGAGACACCATCATCTGTTGGAATTCCCACAATTATTGAGATCTATAAAAATGGCTGGGAGTCAGTTGGAATGAATGAAGAATCCGGTCTTAATTTAATGAAAGTCGATGAAAGCAGTGATTACTTTGTGAATATGGATAACAAGTATTTATTGACTGAGTTGAAAAATATTAAAGATGAATCTCAAATCAAACTGACGTAAGCGTCAAATGCTCTAATCAGAATTGAGTTTTTTGAAGTAAGCTGGTGTCAGATCAGCAATTTCGTCTGGTCTTCCTGCATCCCTGAGTAATGCCGCATGTTTAATTGTAGAGGTCAGATAGG
>JAAYGI010000043.1 GCA_012727815.1 Erysipelothrix sp. | reverse complement strand
GCGTAAGATCAGGATATGTATCCCATATTTCATCTAAAACGGTTTTATTAGAGTCAACTTGGGCTAACTGTTGATCAAAGTATGCCACCTCAATATTATGGCCCCACAATAGTTCGCCACTTAATGGTTTCATCTGCTGCATTAAGGTTTTAACTAAAGTTGACTTACCAGTTCCATTATCACCAATGATACCTAAACGATCACCGCGATATAGTTGTAATGTAAAATTCGCAAGCGGCTTATCATATCCTACCGTTAAATTATTAAGCTCTAAAACCTTATTACCTCCGCGCACTTTTGGAGTGAATTTAGCCTTAAAGACATTTTGATCAGTTTTATCTAACTGAATCTTGTCCATTTTTTCTAAATATTTAATCTTAGATTGCGCAAATGACGCTTTACTAGCTTTATGCCTAAACTTCTCAATAACTTCCTCTAAACGTTTAATTTCACGTTGTTGTTGAAGATAAGCTGTTTGTTGACCACTTAAGTGCGTTTTCTTCAAAACTTCATATAGACTGTAATTTCCACGGTACAAAGTTAATTTTCCATACTCAATCTCCCAAACTCTGTTTACGATGTTATCTAAAAAGACTCTATCATGAGATACAATAATGACGGCCCTTTGATATTGTCTTAAATATCCTTCAAGCCACTCAATTGTAGATAGATCTAAATGATTAGTTGGTTCGTCTAATAATAAAAGTTGTGGTTTTTTTAAAAGTAATTTCGCAAAAGCTACTTTCGTTCTTTCTCCACCAGATAAATCCCCAACTCTCATCTCTAATACATCGCCAGAAAAACCAAACTTGCTTAATACTTCATACATTTCATATTCATAATTGTAGCCACCTAGAATTTCAAATTCAGAAAAAGCTTTACTGTATTCATTTAATAGTTTCTGATTATGTTTATCTACTTCTAATTGTTTTGTAATCTCTTTTATTTTTACTTCGAGTTGTTTATTTTTATCAAATACCGTTATTACTTCTTCAGTAATTGTGTGTGAATCATTGTCTAAAGTAGTCTGACTTAAATATCCAACTTCCAAATTATTGTTTTTAAAAACATCGCCGCTATCTAAATAAATCTTATCGGCAATAACTTTCATCAATGTTGTTTTCCCTGAACCGTTTCTACCAATTAAGGCAAGCTTGTCTTTAGCTTTGACTTGAAAATTAATACCTTCGAAGACAAGTGTTGTGCCAAATTGTTTATGACCATCTCTAATCTGAAAGATCATCATTACCACCTTTATTTACGCGTAATGCTTCTATAAGTGCTTGTGCCGTCGCTTTTGCATAAACTTCCTTGTTTTCTTTCCATGACGCAATATCTTTCTCATTATTTATACTAATGTGTTCGATATATATAGCTTCTAGCCCATATGGATTATTTAAGGCAAAACTCGAGTTTGCATCTCTTGACTGATCTGAAAAAGTTGCTGCACTTAATGCTTTGCCACCAATTTCTCTAATTGTCATATCTCCATCTAAACCACCATAACGAAGTGGTGCATAAACACCGCTTTCATTTTGGCTGCTTAAGTCTGTCTCAAGTAATAGATGATTAGCAATCGAACCTGCTAATCTAATTGAAGAGAAACTTGAATGAAATACTTTAAGTCCGCCTAGGCCAGTATTTCCCCATCCAAGATTGATATAGTACTTAGCTTTTG
>JAAYGI010000042.1 GCA_012727815.1 Erysipelothrix sp. | reverse complement strand
GCCCCAATTTGAATATGGCTTGTATGTGCTGCAGCATGCATAATCATAAACTCCGGTGATGTACTCACTTGATTCGGAGTATTATGGTGCTCTGCAAACCAATAGCGAGTATAGCCTAACTTCTCTGCAAGTTGTACTCGTTTCACAACATTTTCTAAGGTTTCACTAACATTATATACTCTTAGTTTCGTTCCAATATCTAAAATAGACAGTTTTAAATCTTGTTTCTCATCTGACATATTATTGTTCCTCTCTGTTGTATATTACTGATATAAATATCATATCGTAATGAATAATCATATCTTAACATACTACAAAATACCTTGAGAGTATATGCACTAGTAGTTATTCAATATTGCATCCTTTGCTTAACAATACTACTTCATACGAGTACACATAAACCATATTTAGTGTGTTTTATCAATTGCAAATCATCGTTATCCTACACTATAAAAATTACTCTTAATCTTTCAAACTTCCAATGGGTACAACAAGAACACCATCCTCGCGCTTGTATCCTATCTTTGATCCTGTTAAAATCATAAGAAATGAAGGTTTATTCATCTTAACTGTATCAATTACTTCTGAAAATTTAATGAGATTACTAGCAGCTTTATCAAATTCATTTGCCCCAAGTTTGATTTCAACTGCTCCCCATCTTCCATCTCTTAAAACAATTACAGCATCACATTCTAAACCATTCTTATCACGATAGTGATAGACTTTACCACCAATCGATTCTGCATACACTCTTAAATCTCGTATACATAATGATTCAAACAAATATCCAAAAGTATTAAAGTCCTTTAAGAGGCGTTCATGATTAATCCCTAGTGTTGCGGTTGCGATAGAAGGGTCAACAAAATGACGTTTTGGTGAAGTTCTTAATGGAGTTGATGATCTAATGGATGGATTCCATGCTTCCAAATCTTCAACGACAAATAATCTTTGCAACGCATTTAAATATGATCGGATTGATGAACGAGATAATGTATTTTCTTCTCCACCTTCAATATCTTTAATAAGTACTGATTGATTAGCTTCTGTTGAAATATTTCTTGAATAGGATCTTAGTAGAGACAACATTTTTTGTGGATCTTTTTCTACTCCATCAATTTCTGAAACATCAAACTGAATCACTGAGTCTACATAATCCTGCGCTCTTTTAAAACCTATATCTGAACTTGAATGTATTGAAGCAGGCCAACCTCCACGTACTATTACTTTGGCTATGTCCTCTATCTCTAAGCCGTTTATACTTTCAGTAAAATCAGTACTTTCAAACAAACTTTGAAGACTAATTTCTCCAGTTGACTCTTTGGATTCAAAAAGACTCATAGGACGCATTTTAATACGAGATATTCTACCTGTTCCAGTATGTGATATCTGTTGATTCAATAACGGAGTAGCTGATCCGGTCAAAATGAACTGACCAACATTTCCTCTTTTGTCAACTTCATGTCTTACTGAATCCCAAAGTATGGGTGCAACTTGCCACTCATCTATGAGTCGTGGTGTTTCTCCTCCTAGTAATAGTGAAGGCTTAATATTTGCAGCTTGAATATTACTTTCTCTATCATCTGGATCCTGCATATACAGCTTACTTTTAGCTTGATGTGCTGCGGTCCATGTTTTTCCACACCATTTTGGACCTTCTATTAAAACCGCTCCAGATGATGATAGTGATGTTTCTAAAAGTTTATCTGCTATTCTTGGATAGTATTCACTCACAATACCACATCCTTTCTAGTCTAGTATACTCTATTTTGTTCAATATATCAAAAGCATTACGCACTTTGGCGCAGTTCTGTTATTCATTTTGGCGCAATTTTGTTACTCACTTTGGCGCAATTTTGTTAAACACTTTGACATATTTCGGTTTATGGATACGTTAAATTACTTTGTTCAATTTACTAAGACGTCAATAATCACATTCAATATAAGGTGATTATACTTTTCCATTTAATCACTCATTTTATTACTTGACAATCGTTAGATTAAGAGTAATATTAAACTTATAAGAGGAGGAATAAATTATGTATGATACTACTGATCGTGGTCAACAACCTGTTGTAGAAGATATTGAAGGGTTAACACTTGCTAATGAGAATTACCGGACTACAATTTGGACTGGTAAAAAATTACAAGTTACGGTAATGTCAATTGAACCTGGTGATGATATTGGTTTAGAAATCCATGAAGGCATCGATCAATTCTTACGGATTGAACAAGGTGAAGGTCTTTGTGAAATGGGACCATCTAAGGATGACTTAAGTTTTAAAGTAAAAGTAAAAGATGATGATGCAATCTTTGTACCAGCAGATGTATGGCATAACGTTACAAATACAGGAAATGTTCCTTTGAAACTTTATACGATTTATGCTGGACCAGATCATTTAAAAGGTACAGTTCATGTAACACATCAAGATGCAATTGATGATCCAAATGAACACTAAACACTGAGATATCGGTGTTTTTTATAGAGGAGAAATATATACCATGTTTAATCTAGAGAATATTACGTATAGAACAAATGAAAAAGAAATGCCGAATTGTAAAATGAACTTGACCACATAAAAGTTTGAATAAAAAAGCACCGTTTAGTGCCCTATGTTATCATTTAGTTACGACAGAATGAAAGGACATCAAACGATGCTACTAAATGATACTACATATTCACCTAAGGGACAACACTT
>JAAYGI010000041.1 GCA_012727815.1 Erysipelothrix sp. | reverse complement strand
ACGATATGTTGTCTCAGCCTTTTTAAAGTTTATAGGAATATATTAGGATATGCCTTCTTTAAAGCTTCGATTTGAAGTCTTTTATTCTTACCTTTTATAGTTTTTATAAGATCTTTTGCAATGATATGCTTTTTAGCAATGGAACATCCTGCATCAAATAAAGTAATGATATTATTATAATTTAAAAAATACTCGATTTTTATTGCTTTATATCCTAAATCACCAACGATAGAGTAAGTTCTACTTGAGAAACATAAGATTAAGTCAAAATCATAACTATCTAGTAAATGAAGCTCATTGACATCTATTGTTGAAACATGTTCAAAGTCTATATAATTTTGCAGTGATTCTAGAAAGTAATGGACCCTTTCATAACCAATGTTAGTAACAAGAACAATACGCTTGCTGGATTCACCATATACTTGATTCTTTAATATCCATTTTGAAGCTATTAATGTAATAGAAGAAATTTGCTCATGGTTGAATGACATATCTAAATAGGATTCTATTTCTAGTAGTGCCTCTTTAACAAAATCATAACGTTCTGGAAAGACCTTTGTAACATCTTTAACAAGTTTATCTTCATATTTATAGTTGTAGTAATTATTAAAGTACTGACGATAAATATAGTTATAAAGGTCATTTTTCATCTGTTTTGCAGTATAGATAGTAATAGCCTCATTAAGTGCTAATTCTTCTACTAACCCCTGTGTTAAGTATAAGAGATGCTCCTGATGTGGAAAGGGAACAATGGGGTCAAAATCAATCATTGATACAGCATGGTTAAAGGCGATGTTTTCATTTCTATCATCAAATAAATAGAAGTTATGGGGACTTAATGATAGAAATTTAGGTCTTTCAACAGGATTGTTTTCTTTATCAAGTACGAGTATTACATATAATAGAAAGAACTTTTTAGAATAGTAATTGATATTGGTTTGATATTCATCTAGAAAAGACTTAACAATACTATCTGACTTTATTTCAAATTGTGCTGTCATATTATTGAAGTATTCATACATATACTTTTCTACAGGTGTGTTGGATCTGCGTTTCACAATCCCTGATGCATAAACATCGATACAATCAGATATAATAGAGATGATAAGAATTCTATATTGTAAAGGGTCACCTGTAATCTTAATACCTTTTCCAGGATATCTCTCTACATTTAGATTGTATTTCTTTAAGTCTTTCTCAAGGGTATTCATATCGTTTTTACGTGTTGTCATAGATAGGTTCCATGAAGTATAGAGTTGACTTAGGTTAAGGAAATCTTCAAAGTAACTTCTTAATATAATAACTTTATGTCTTTCGCCTATATTAGGATTATAGTGTTCAAAAGGTAAGTTCTCCATGAAGTTTACGAAGTTTTGATAATTTAAATTTGATTCAATTAGAGAGTTTTTAACTTCTATATACTCTGTATCAAAAAAAGAATTCAAGGTATTTATCTCAGTTCTGAGAAATGCAGTACTACGATTAAAGTGTTGACTCATTTTTTGAATAGTGAGGTTTGGTGTATTACTTATGTACTTTAACAGTGATATATGGGTAATTGAGAGCATAATTTCACGTCCTTTTCATATAAGATAAGACTATGATAGCACACTGGGCAAGTTTTGTATCTTAAATTCAATTTAAATAAGACCTTGTACTTACCCTAGTTTAGAATATAATTGAATTACACACATAGTGGAAGGAGAATAGAATATGAAATTTAAAATTCCTCAATCTTGGAAAGACGGAATCCAAACATTTGGTAGATCATTACTTTTACCAATTGCTTTATTAGCACCAATTGGAATGGTTATGGGATTAACCAATGCGTTGACACAAGGTTATATGATTGAAAGGTTTACTTTCTTAGGCGGTGCAACACTGCAAAATACATTTAACGCGATTAAAGGTATTACATCAGTAATCTTTAATAACATCCCACTGCTATTTGCAATGGGTGTTGCTTATGGTGTAGCGAAGAAAGAAAAAGGACTAGCAGTATTTGCTGCAGTTGTTTCTTACTTAACACTTAACATGACAATGAATGTTTATCTTACATTAACAGGTACTTTGGCAGCACCTGAAGTAGCATCACAACTTGGACAAGGTGCGGTACTTGGTATTCAAACATTAAAAATAGAATCACTGGGAGGAATTATCTCTGGGTTACTTGCAGCTAAAGTAACAGATAAATTCTACCGCGTAGAATTCCCATTGGTATTTGCTTTCTTTGGTGGAAAAAAATCTGTTCCTATCATCAGTTTTTTCCTAACAATTCCATTTGGATTTGCAATCCCAGTTGTATGGACAGTATTTACTAAGTTCTTAATTAGTATTTCATGGATCTTCATGAATGACTACTTTGGAGCAGGAGCATACTACTCATTAAACAGAGCATTAATTCCATTTGGATTGCACCACGTACTTTCATCAGTTGTTCGTTTTACAGAAGCTGGTGGAACATACTTAATTAATGGTCAAGAATATGTTGGTGTACTGAATGCAATGAACGAAGTACTATTCAACTTAGGACCTGCATCTCCATATTGCGGAGAACTAATGCCAACATTAACAAGATATATTGCTGTACCACAGATGTTAACAACACTATTTAGATTCCCAGCAATCGGTCTTGCAATGTACCACACAGCATTTAAACAAAACAAGAAAATTGCTAAAGGTGTTATTATTACCTGTGTTATGACAGCATTCTTAGGTAACATTACAGAGCCACTAGAGTTCTCATTCCTATTTATTGCACCACAGTTATTCTTAGTATACTTACTACTAAGCTTTGTAATGACAATTCCATTAGGATTCTTAAGTATCTCAATTGGTTACATTAGAGGAACAATCTTCGACTTTGGTATCTTTGGATTACTGTATGACAATACACACTGGGTACAGTTGGTAGTACTGGGTGTAATTAATGCGGTCGTCTTCTATTATGTCTTTAAATACTTCATTAAACGTTGGGACTTAGAGACACCAGGTAGAGAACCATTTGAATTACACGAATCAAGCAGTCAATTATTAAAAGATAGAAATTACTTAGAAATGGCAACTATTACTCTTGAAGGTTTAGGTGGCCAATCAAATATTACACGTGTTGAAAACTGTATTTCACGCTTACGTGTGGATCTAGTTGATCCAAGTTTAGTAAATCAAGAAAAAATTAGAGAAGCTGGATGTACTGGAATATTCTTCCCAAGTGAGAAGCATGTTCACGTAGTATTCGGACCGCATGTAGAGTTTGTTAAAAACGAAATGGACGACTTAATAGGATAGGAAGTGTAATAATTCATGAGAGCATTTTATGACTCAAGTTCAAAGACATATAAAGACGCTCGCATAACAAAATATCTGCAAGAAGATGCTAAAATAAAAGCATGGTTAAAAGTGGAATCTCAACTCGCTTTAGCGCAAGCTAAAGTGGGTTTAATTCCTTTAGAAGCCGCAGAAAACATTGCAAAAAATGCGATAATAGAAAACATCGATTTAGACGAAATCGAAAGAATTAAAGAAGAAATCGGACATGGATTTGTACCTTTTGTTAAAGTGCTGGTGAGTGCATGTGATGAAGAAGCTGGGAAATACGTACACTATGGTGTAACAACTCAGAATATTCAACAAACAGGGCAACTCCTTATTTTAAAAAATCTTACAATAGTATTTAAGCAAATACTTGGAGAAATATTAGAAAACTTCTCAGTACTTGCTGAAGAACATGCAGAAACAGTAATGGCAGGACGTACACACGGTCGCCATGCAGTTCCAATTACTTTCGGATATAAAGTATCTGTATGGATCTATGAACTAACACAAGCGATTGAAAGACTTGAAGCATCAGAGGATAGAATATTCTCAGTGATGATGGGTGGTGCAGTAGGTGGCTTTAATGCTATGCCTGTGGATGGACAAAAAGTTCAAACACTTGTTTCTGAAGCATTAAATATGTCAGAAATGAAAGTACCATCAAGAAATATTAACTCACATAAAATTGAGTATATCTCAAACTTATCCTTTGTATGTAATGTACTACATAAGTTTGCTGAAGAACTATACTATACAGGTATTGAAGAATTTGATGAAATGCAAGAATCATTCAAAGGAGGAACTATCGGTTCATCAACAATGCCACACAAAATTAACCCTAAACTTGCTAAAGGTATTATTACAAATTCCCAGAAAATATACTCATTGATGGAACCAGGATTCTATTCAAATGTTAGATTATTTGAAGGAGACTCCACATCATACTTACTGTTTGATGGTCTCTTAGATGAGGCAGTAGACTTAACTGCAGAAGTTCTAATTCGTGCTAAAGCATTGACTGAGGGACTACATGTTAATGTTGAAAGACTGGCAGCAAACGCTAATATCAACAAAGGGCTTGATAATGCAGAACATGTCATGATGGAACTTGCTAAAATTGTTGGTAAAGACAAAGCACACGAAATTATGTATGATACTGCAATGAAAGTAAAATTAGAAGGCCAAGATTTTGTAACATTATTAAAAGAAAATCCATTACTAAAAGATCAAGATGAAGCATATCTTGCAGCTTTAGTAGACCCAAGAGAATATATTGGATTATGCCCAGAAATTGCAAGAGAACAAGCAAAACTGGCTAAAGAGAAATCTATTCAACTTATTAATTTAAAAACAAACTTGTAGGTGATAAAATGATTATTTATTCAAATAATATCGTAACTCCAGATAAAGTTTTAAAAGGTTATATTAACATTGAGAACGGTAAAATTACAGCTATTAATAGTTGTTGTAATTCACCGTTTTTAGACCTTAAAGATGCAATTATTCTTCCAGGATTTATCGACCAACATACACATGGTTGGGGTCGTGGATCATTTTTCTATGAGAATGATATCAATAGTTTAAAGATGATGATAGAAGACCAAGCGAAAGAAGGTGTTACAGGATTTCTTGCAACAACCTTTACCGATGCACTGCCTTCAATTTTTCAATCTATAGATGCAGCAAATGCTGTTTATAATGAAAAGATTAAAGGATCAAAGTTATTGGGTGTACATCTTGAAGGACCTTTTATTAGTAAAGAGTTTAAGGGTGCACAAAAAGAAGAAGCTTGTTTAGAACCATCACTTGATCTATTGAAAGAATTCATAGCAAGACAAAAAGATAAAAGCATGATTAAACTAATGACTATTGCACCTGAACTTAAGGGTGCAAAAGAAGTCATTGAATATTGTAGAGACAATAATATTCAAATATCTGCCGGACATACAGGCGCTGATTTTGAAACATTAATTGAATCTAAAAAGTGGGGCGTATCAGGTGTTACACATATGTATAGTGCCATGAGAAGTTTACACCATAGAAATCCTGGTGTAGTAGGTGCCGCACTTTATGACAAGGACATATATTGTGAATTTGCAAAACAAACAGGTATCACAGTTAGACATGAAGTATTTGATCTTACCTATAGATTAAAAGGTGCAGATAAAATCATCATGACAACCGATGCTTTAGGAAATGGAAAACAAAAGGAAGCATATTACCATGCAACAAGAGATGTTGATTTCATCCCTGAAAAAGACAAATTAATTGAACGTAGTCGTAAAGATGGTTCTGAAATAATTTATGATTTAAATGATTATGAAAGTATCCGTAAGATTGAGCTATCATATATTGATTCTATTAGAAATATGATGAATCACAGTGATATTTCATGGATTGATCTTTCTAAGATGGTCGCAACAAACAGTGCGAAATATCTAGGAATAGATAATGAACGCGGTTCAATTGAAGCTGGAAAATATGCAGACTTAACAATAATTACACCAGATATAGATCTATTACTTACAATAGTAGAGGGCGAAATAGTTCATAGTAATATAGAAGGAGTGTCTTAATATCTTACTAGTAACAGATTACGACAGAACACTTAAGATTAACCAACAAATTAGTGATCACACATATGAGATGTTAAATAAGCTTAAGGAAAGAAATACAAAGGTTTGTATTAATACAGGCCGTTCATACTTGCATTTAGTTGAAGATATGCAAAAGCATAAGATAGAAGTTGATTACTATATTGCAAGCTCAGGTGCTGAGATTCTAGACAGTAAGGGTCAGCGATTATATGGACAAGAAATCGATCATGAAACTGTTGATAAAGTCCTAGAAGAAATATTCTTAAATGCTACAATCAGCTATGGTATTGGTATGAAAAACAGTATGCAATCAAACTTTAAAAAAGATCTTGATGTATGGGATATGTCTTTAATTACCCCTATAGATGATTCAGTTTATACAATTAGTACTAAATTAGAAACTGAAGAAAAAGCACTCTTATTCAAACATCATTTAGAATCAGTTTGTAATGTATCAGCACATGTTAACAGAATATCAGTAGATATCACCGCAAAAGGTATCTCTAAAAAAACTGGTATTGAGGAACTAAGTGCACACTTATCAATCCCTAAAGATAAGATCACAGTCATCGGAGATAGCTTGAATGATATTTCAATGATACGTGCATACAATGGACATGCTGTAGAAAATGCACTAGATGAAGTTAAAGAAATATCTACATCTGTTCACTTAGATGTGGGTGCAATGATTGAAGCAGTAATGCTCTAGACTACGAAAGTAGTCTTTTTTTGTGCAGTTTTTAAAGGCATCGTGTCAACAAAGATTCATAAAGATATTTAAGGTAACATTAACGTAACACTGCTTGTGTTATAGTTATGAATAGGAGTGATATTATATGCGTTTACTTATAATAGAAGACAATAAAGCTTTAGGTAAAGAAATGGTTGAAACAATGATTGAGGCTGGATATTCAGTCGATTTTTCACATACAGGACTTGAAGGTGAATACAAAGCATTCGTGAACGAATACGATGCCATATTATTGGATTTGAATCGACCTGATAGTGATGGTATGGATATCTTAAAAACATTAAGAAAAGAAGATGTCAGCGCACCTGTTATTATTATTTCAGCACGTGATGAACTTGAAGATAGAACTCATGGTCTTGATATAGGAGCAGATGTCTATCTTGTAAAACCATTTCAATTGGTTGAACTGAAAGCACGCGTTAATGCACTAATTAGACGTTATCACGGACGAACACAATCCATCATTACACTGGGTAAGCTCAGCATTAATCCTTTAGATAGAACCGTTAGATGGGCAGATGAAGACATGCCTCTTACTGTAAAGGAATTTGATATTCTAGAATACATTGCAAGTAAAAGTCCACAACTTGTATCTGCTGAATCTTTAGCAGAGCATGTATATGATGAAGATTTTGATCCTTTCTCTTCAGTATTAAGCGTTCACATTGCACGCCTTAGAAAAAACTGAAAGCAGCAAGTGGACAAAATATACTCATCACAACCCGAGGTAAAGGATATTCACTATGGATAGAATAAAAGCAAACAAGCAAACCCGTAGAACTGTATTTTTATATGCTCTGGCTATTGTAATGGGAATCAGTGCTGTTTTAATATGGTTTGTTAATATCTTAAGTAAGTCACAAAACACAAAGCAATATTATTATGCATTGAGTCCATATGACTTGATTACATGCTCAGTTTCGGAAATATCAATATCCCGAATTGTAGGTGGAAATCAACTATTCTCAATACAGGTAAGTACTATTTATCAATACATTCTACCTTTAGGTATTTTATTGCTTCTGTGTGTTTTACTTTTATCAATAATCTTTCTAAGAGTATTGGGTAAAATAAAAGAAGAAGAACACAAAGCAATTACAGAAGGACTGGGTATTTGGATGTTGATGTTCAGACTATCGAAGATCCAATTATGAGAAAATCATATGAAAAAATCAAAGAGAGTATCACAGATAATCTTAATGACTATAAAAGACTTCATAATTTTTTATCTCATGAGCAAAAGAATAATCTTGCAATAATGAGAACTCAAGCAGAAAGACGTAATGATTACGAACTTCTAAAACAGATAGATGATTTAACCGATGGAATTAACGATATATTAACAATCAGTGAGAGTCAAAGCGATCAAAAACTTTACCCCATTGATTTATCCCTTGTCTGTGCAGAAATCGTTGATATCTATAGAAAGATTTATCCAAAAATAATATTCAATTTTGATAAAACAGCATCCTATGATATCTTGGCTAAAAAAAGATGGATTTATCGCGCACTGTCTAATCTTTTAGACAATACCATTAAATATGGGGAAGATAAAGAAATAGAACTTACAATAGAATCCAAAAAAGGAAGTGTTATTGTAATGGTCAAAGATAATGGTATAGGAATTGATAAAACAAAACTATCAACAATTTTTGATTATCGATATCGTGTCAACGAACTCAATAAAGATGGATTTGGAATAGGTCTATCACTTGTATCCCACGTAACAGATTTATGTGGTGGTTTTGCAAGTGTAGAAAGTACTGCAGGAAAAGGTTCAACATTTTATTTATCATTTCCTCAATGCGTAACGTTAACGTAACATAGTATTTGTTATACTCATGTTAGTGAATTGTTAAAGTGGTAATTCAAGGAGGAAAAATGTATATATTTATAGAATCAATAAAAAACGTGTTTAGAAATAAAGGCAGAAATATCTTATAAGGACTTGTAGTATTTGTATTAATTGCATCAACATCGGTGGCACTTATTATAAATGGTACAACAAAAGAGATTATACAAGATTACAAAAGTAGTTTTGGATCACAGGCATACCTTAATATAGATTTTGAAAAATTAATGGAAGAAGCAGAAAATGAGTCAGAGGGTGGTATGATAGCATTCCCAACGCCTACACCCATTACTAATGAGCAATATTTAGACTTTGCTAAATCAGAACATTTAAAGTCATACCAAATCTTAGCAAGTATGGGTATTACCTTTGATGGTTTAAAAGCTATCGGAGAAGAAAAACAAGAGAATGGATTTGGTTCAATTGGAAACCTAGGCGGTGAGTGGGAAGACTATGCACCACCTGTCGCAAACATAAAGGCATGCTCAAACAAAAAGAACATTGAAAATTTCAATAATGGTGAGAGAAAAATTATTGAAGGAAGCGCATTTGCAAATAAAAACGAGGTTATGGTCAGTAAAGAGTTTGCAGAACTTAATAAACTAAAATTAGGAGATTCTATTGTTGTTAACAACTCAATGAATCAAAAAGAAAGTCTATCCTTAAAACTTGTAGGAATTTACTTCGATTCATCTCCACAATCTCAAGAATTGCCACCAGGAGTTATTGATTTAGGCGGCGCATCTTCCAACCCACGAAATGAATTATTAGTCGGACTGGACACACTCTTAGATGGTTTTACGCTTGATTCATTTGGTATACCAGCAAGCTATGAGCTAAGTTCTCCAGATGTACTGGAAGCATTTAGTAAAGAACTTACTGAGAAAGGCTTACCATCTGAATATATCGTACAAACTGATGTAGGAAGTTATGAAAGAATTGTAGCACCAGTTGAAGGGTTAGCAAAAATATCACTGACTTTCATTGCTGTTATATTAGCAGTAGGATCAATTATTCTTTTATTCGTAACAACAATGACAACAAGAGAAAGTAAATACGAAATAGGTGTACTGCGTGCATTAGGGATGAAAAAAGCTAAAGTCGCAACCATGCTTGTTTTTGAAAGTATTATCATCAGTACAATCGCACTGACCCTTGCCTTTGGAATGGGAATGTTAGTAGCTCAACCTGTAGCAGATAAATTAATCCAAGCACAAATAGAGTCAAGAAATGAAAATAACATGGACATGAATGGGATCATTCAAATGGAAAGTGTTGGTGTAGGAAGTATTGGTCAAGATGAAAGATCAATCACTGAGATTAAAGTGAAATTAACTACCAATACAATGGCACAAATAAGTGTTGTTGCATTACTTCTAGCAGGACTGTCTTCAGTTGTTGGAGTAGTTTATATCACTAAATATGAACCAATGAAAATACTATCAGAGAGGAACTAAAGATGACTTTAATAGAACTTAAAAACACAAACTATCAGTATGATGGTAGCAGTAAAACAGGCTTCACGATAACAATATTAGTTTTGAAGCTGGAAAATTATATGTAATCATGGGTAAATCCGGTGCTGGTAAAAGTACACTACTTTCACTATTATCGGGATTAGATTATCCAACAAGTGGTGATGTACTGATTGAAGGTGTTTCTATATACAACATGGATAAAAACAAATATAGATCAGAGAAACTAGGAGTAATCTTTCAAGGTTATAACCTACTGACAACATCTACTGCACTTGAGAATATCCTACTATCAATGAATATTAATGGGTCGAAATTCAAAAATCCTAAGCAGTATGCACTTGATATTCTAAAACAAGTAGGAATAGATGAAGTAAGTGCAAATCGTCGAACATTAAAATTATCTGGTGGAGAACAACAAAGAGTTGGTATTGCACGCGCATTATCATACGATCCACGTATCATCATTGCAGACGAGCCAACAGGAAACTTAGATGAAGAAACAGAAACACAGATCATGTCAATCTTACAAAGTCTTGCACATGATGATAATCGTTGTGTAATCGTTGTAAGTCACTCTCGTGCTGTATCAAAATATGCAGATGAGTTGTGGGGATTAAACAAAGGAAACTTAGTATTTATCAAATAAGAAAAATGTATTTATCTTCTAATGGGGATAAATACATTTTTTATGTTTAGAATTAAGAAAGCATTTGTAAGTGAGTTGTTAACTATATTGATGTCATAAAAGTAGTCAAATCACAATATAGTAGTGTCTGATATATAACTAGGATTTTAATAATAATACAAAATTAAATAAGAGATAATAATCTTGAGGCGACATACTCTATAGATACCCTAAATAAATATAAGATATAGCACAAATAACAAGCAATTAAACGGCGAATGTGTTATCCTAGTAAGCGAAAGATACAAATGTATAAGAAGGTTAATTATGGAAAAAAACAAAATTATGGAAGTGGATGTAGTTGATGTTAGTTACCAAGGATTTGGTGTAGCTAAGGTTGATGGATTCCCAATATTTATTGATGGTGCACTTACAGGTGAGCGCGTAGAAATTAAGATTGATAAAGTTCTTAAGAAGTTTGCGTTTGCAAGTGTTACTAAATTCATTACACAATCAGATGATAGAGTTGCTTTAAAGTTTGAAGATTCAAAAGCTTCAGGAACAATGCCACTACAACATATGTCATATGAAGCACAGTTAAAATTTAAGAAACAACAAGTTATAAACTCACTTTCTAAAATTATAGACATCAGTGATGTGAAAATTTACGATACTTTAGGAATGGACAATCCTTGGCAATATCGTAATAAAGCACAAGTACCTGTACGTAACCTAAATGGAAAACTTGAAACAGGATACTTTAAACAATCATCACATGAACTTGTACCGATGGAAGATTTCCATATTCAAGATCCTAAGATTGATGAAGCGATTGTTATAGTTAGAGATATTCTAAGGGAATTAGAAATACCAGCATATGATCCTGTAAAACATAGAGGTATTATTCGTAATATTTCTGTAAGACGTGGACACTATACAGGTGAAGTAATGGTTGTACTTGTTTGTAATGTTAAAGAGTTTGATAAACTTGATATATTATCAGAACGTATATTTGAAAGTGTTCCAGGGATCGTATCCTTAGTACAAAATATTAATACAAAACAAACTAATCTTATTTTAGGACGTAAATCACGTGTTCTAAAAGGTGTAGATTATTACAGTGATATGTTGAATGGTCAAAAGTTCTACATATCATCACACTCATTCTACCAAGTAAACTCACTACAAACTGAAGTTCTTTATAAAACAGCAATTGAACTTGCTAACATTCAAAAAACTGATGTTGTAGTAGATGCTTACTGTGGTATTGGTACCATCGCATTGAGTTTAGCAAATAGTGCAAAACATGTTTATGGTATGGATATCATTGGTGATGCAATTACTATGGCTAAAAAGAATGCTCTTGAGAATAAAATTAAGAATGTAACATTCGAATCAGGGGACGCACAAGACGTCTTAGGTTTCTGGCACAATGAAGGTCTTGAAATTGATGTATTGCTTGTAGACCCACCAAGAAAAGGTTTAGACGAAGCTTTTATCAATAATGCAATTGAAGCTAAACCAGAAAGAATTGTTTATGTTTCATGTAATCCAGCGACTTTAGCAAGAGATGTATCACGCCTTGAAGAAGGTGGATACAAATTGATATCTGCACAACCTGTTGATATGTTCCCACAAACGGTACATGTGGAGTGCATAGCGTTACTACAAAGAGAAATTTCGTAGAAATCCTGAGATTCAAGCTCTTTCACGACTATTTTGCCTATGAAGAAGATGACCAAAATAGCAAGCGAAAAGTGCTAAAAAAGTATTTCAATGTTTCAGTGGTGGTTGACCTAGTTAGTGGAGATACAAGAAAATAGATTATAGTAGATGAGAATCAGCAGGATTAAAAAACTTGCTGATTTTTGTATTTATGCTTTCAGACTTGTCAAAAGGACAAGTCAAGAATGGTGATTTTGATAATTCTAGAATGGTAAAAAAGATAAGTCTAGACTTATCAAAAAGACAACCTAACTATATAGAGATTAGTTAGATTGATAGGAGTTATATTGATGTT
>JAAYGI010000040.1 GCA_012727815.1 Erysipelothrix sp. | reverse complement strand
TTTTTTTTACAACCTTATAAATGGTGGGGATGGAGGGACTTGAACCCTCACGAAGTTACCTTCATTGGATTTTAAGTCCAATGCGTCTACCGATTCCGCCACATCCCCATATATTGGAGGTTCCTGTCGGATTCGAACCGACGATCACAGAGTTGCAGTCTATTGCCTTACCACTTGGCTAAGGAACCCTTTCACACTGTGCTAAATCATTATACAACACCACAATTAAATTGCAAGGGTTTTTAGACTTTTATTGATAAAATATCAATTGTTTTGTATAACGATAAGATAACTCACTATTTTCAGGTTATTCACAGATATTTTTAGTAAAAGAACCCTCTTTTTTCAAGAAGGTTCAGTTGTAAGTTAATTGGCAGGGCTACCTGGATTCGAACCAGGGAATACTAGAGTCAAAGTCTAGTGCCTTTCCGCTTGGCCATAGCCCTATTTCATGCGCTTATATATTATAGCACAACAATTATATTATTCAAGTAATATTTGAAAGATTTTATTTATTCAGTTTTTCGCATATTACACACCTATTTTAACATATCTTTCCTTATTATATAGGATAAAATAATAATTCTTTTTAACAAGTATTTAAAGTTAAAGATATATTTTTCAATAAGTAGTATCTTGATTCCTTTTTGATCTAAATAAAATAAAGGTATCATTTATTACTTATATAGCGTATAATAACTTTGGGCAACCTATATCTTTGTATCGTCGCAAATACAAAATGTAGGTTGTCTTTTTTTTTATGGAATTTAAGTTATTTTATCAGTTCTTATTTAGTTTGAAGTTTTAGTAACAAAGAAGATATAAAGGGACAACTGACTCATGCACGCTTAGTGAGGATTGTTACTTAAAACCCTCTATACAAGCCTGTAAACAGCCTTTAAACGCCTCCTGGGAACGAATATCACACTGATGAGTCAAAAACTAACTTATGATTGGTTAATTCGAATTTATAAGCAATTTCAAGAAAGAATAAACTTTTATATTTTGCCTGAATCATATGGATACAAACAAGAAAAAGGACTTGGTTTCTCAACACTATGAGAGACTAAGTCCTTTTCAATTATAATATATTACTCTTCTGGGAATCCACAATCTAACTCACTTGAAATAGTGTAGTCTTTATTTGTGAATGGTTCCTTTGGATAAATGATTGCTTTAGTATTACGAGCATCACATTTGATGTCACCTTTTTTATTAACAAATTCTTCAATTAAATTAGGATATTTTACTTCGTCATAACGACTTAGGTTTTCAATATCTACTTTAATTCCAATTTCTGTATAACGTCCTAAGAAGTCTTTAACTTCTTCCTCAGTTTTATTTTGAGAAATTTGTTCAACGTAGAAGTTTTCATAGAAATCTGCCCCTACTGTTTCAAGTTTCTTTGTTAATTTTGCTTCATTACTTCCACCAAAAGAACTTTGGCTAATTGCGAAAATAACAACTACAACTGCTACAAGTGCTAAAGCACCTACAACAATTTTCTTAATTTTTACCTTATCCATAATTAAACTCCTTCGTTAATGTCTTCAATGACTTTGAATTTTTTTCTAACCGTTTGACCATTTTCGTTAACATTTCTATAGAAATGGTATTCTCTAGTTAAACCGTCAACACCTGGTTGATTTATTATATCATTAATTCCTGAGTTTTGTAAATGTTGGTTACTTACTGGAGCTACAACAGGAGCACTGCTGTAAACTACAGGTGGTGTATTAGTATACTGTACTTGTCTCATTTTTTTATTGAAGTATAAAACTATCAATAATACAATCACAAGCATAGATAAAATCGCTGTCATGATCCATGGAACTAAGTTTAACTTAGCAGGTTCATTCTCACGTATTACTTCTACCATATAAGTATTCATTGTTTGGTTTCCAGTTACAGATACCTTAATGTAGTTAACACCATAAGCAATCTTATCATGCCCTACAATATTAACATTTGAACCACCAAATTTAGGACTTGCAGATACACCAAGGGATGATACATCGCTACCTACAGTTAATGTATAGTAGTTAACATCTTCTCTAAATCCTGGGTTAAATGCGTAGCCACCAACTTGTAAGTCACTTAATAAAGTATTGTTTACTTGGTCACTTCGATATACATCAAAGAAGTATTCTTTGATGCTACCATCTTTAGCAGTTACTCTAACGATAACTTTGTTTAAACCAAACTGTAAGTTATCTCCACCGATCATTTCGTATGAAGCATTTTCATCTTCTAATACGATGATTGGCGATAGTTTAGTAACTTCACTTCCAACATGAATTGTATAATGGAAAGTATCTTTAGAGAATGGTTTATCTAAGTTTCCACCCAGTCCTTGTACATCAACAATATAGTTGTTTGATGAACTTCCACCTTCTACAGTAATGTTGATTGGGCCTTGTCCAGAGTTATTGTTTTCTGGGTATACAATGCCATCATCTTTACCTGGGTCTGGTGTTGGGTCTGGTGTTGGATCTGGTGTTGGATCTGGTGTTGGTTCTGGATTTGGGTTAGGGTTTGGATTACCTGCTTTAGGTACATTAACCGTTACCTTATAATCTTTCTTTGTACCATCTTCTGCTGTTACTGTAATAACAATTTCGTTTGATCCTTCTTTAAGATTATGTTTACCTGTTCCACTTACTTTTGCTTTACCATCTTCACTTGCACCACCAATAGTGATTTCTGTTGAACCTTCTGGTAAATCAATTGTGTAGTCTGTTTTATTCTTATCAAAACCTGGCTTAAATGCCCCTTGATCAGTTGTGAGTGAACCTAAGTTACTGTTGTCTGATTTTTCAGGTGGTGGTGTTGGCTTTGAAGCTTCTCCAATTGTTAATTTTATCGTACTATCAACCAATGCAACGTTTGCATAGTTTGAATCTGATACTGCTAATTTACTAAGTTTAACAGTTGTTTCTCCCAAAGGTGCATTATCCAATACTTTAAAAGTTATCGTAAAGACATCAAGATCAGTTTTCTTAAAATCCATACCCGTTGGGTCGTTTCCTAAAAAAGTATTTTTAGCTGCGTTATAAACTAAGTTCCATCCCGTTATTTTTGATTCTGATTTGTCACGTGTTAGTGTAGAGGTATCATAACCTAAGGTTCCACTAAACCCATTGAATCCTCCTTGAACATCTGAGACATTTTTTGTCTTAACAGTCACAACAACGGTATCACCACGTTTAACATTAGTGCTTGGTGCACTCATATCAAATGTTGTGGACACGGCAAATGCTCTAAAAGTTAGTAGTGGTGCGAAGATAGATAATATCAACGCAATCACCACTAATTTTATTTTAATTTTCTTTCTATAATCCATTAATTATTTTCCTCCACTTTAGCATGAATATCTAGTATCTCTAGAATATGACTTTGAATCATCATAAAGTCATTTATCTGTACTGGTCCATCTTTCGATACATCCGCTGCAATCATCTCTGTTTCAGTTAATTCACTTCCTAAAATATAGGACTGTGTTTTCATAAGGTCAGCAATACTGATAATTCCATCACCATTAACATCCCCTAGAATCACGATTATTTTTGAATCATACTCTATATCGTTTTCTACAAGCTTAATAATTGCTCCAGTTCCAACTATATCTGTATCAGATAATTCTTCACCATCTTTGTATATTCTTAATACACTGTTTGGATTTAACATTTGATCTTTAACATCTTTAACTGTTTGTTCTGTTATTACAGTTGGCATAAAGAATTCTCCAACCTCATGAATATCAGACATTAAGTTTTGTTGTTTAATCGTTACAGTAATAATAGTATCCTGAGTTTCATCACCCAAGAACACACGTACTGTAATTTCATGAACCCCAACTCCCAATTCAGTATGGCCGATATAATCAGCTCTTGCATTAGGATTTCTTGGTATTGCTATAATTTCCAGTTCCTCATAGAAACTTTCCTTTAAGTCTGCTGTATAAGCAAGTACCTTTGAGTCAAAGTCTTCATTTAATGTTTCATCTGTAATTGCAAGATATGCTAAGGATAGATCATCTTTGTATGAATCTTCACCCTCATCATCCGTATCACCTTTTCTTGTAACAACAATATAATATGTATTTTCTGTTCCAAATTCATCGGTTACTACGACCTCGATAATGTTGTTTCCAACATCAAGGTTCTTGAGACCATCACCAACAATTGTAAGTGAATCATTATCTGATCCTGCTTCTACTGTTAATTCAGTGATGTCATTATCAACTTCTACTGTGTACATGAATTTATCTTTGTTAAATTCAGGACTTAATGTACCTTCACTTGTTGTTAACCAATCAAGTTTTGCAGAACTTAGCGCTCTGTTAACAAAGATTGTATAAACACGAATTGCACTACCTGAAGTAACTGTTACTTCAATTGAATTTCGACCAGGTACTAATGAATGCATTCCTGCACCTCCTACTACTTGATCATCGCTAACCTTGTCATATAAAACTTCAATTTCTTGAATTTCATAAGGAACATCAACATTATATGAAGTTTTATTAGCTTCAAATACTGGTGATAAAGCACCTTGGTCAGTCCATAAGTTTCCTAATGCTGGGTTTTCTGTTGGTTCTTTAACAAATGTTATTGCATAACTTCTTGCAACATTTTGCTCGTCTACAACACGTACCGTATGTACATATGGGAAATCTTGAATTACAATTTCTTCATTACCAAAGATATTTAATCCCTCACGTGCCTCAGCATCGATGATGAATGTATTTCTATCACTTGGTACCTCAATTGAATAGTTTAATTTATTTTTATCAAATTTAGGTGTCATTGAATAAACTGAGCTATCTTGTGAATCGGTAACTGTTAGAGAATCTAAGAAGTTAGTCGATACATCGGCTCTTGTAACGTGAATTCTGTAGACATTTGTACTACCATCATCATTACTTACGTTTACTTTAATAACATTATCACCGACAACTAAGTTACTTACCTTATCACCTTTTACTGTTGCATTTGATTCAATAACAACTGTAACATCAGTTGTAGTTGTATATTTAACCGTAACAGCTTCTAGTTCATTTGGTATGCTTACGTAATAGTCGTTTTGAATCTTGTTAAATTTAGGAGCGATAGTTGCTTCCAGTAGACTTAATGAATCAAGTACTGCTGTATTTAAGCTTTCTTTCTCTACCTTAACTATATAGACTCTTGGTGTTCCTTTTACGGATGTAACCGTAATTGTAATCTCTGAACCATCTACGATTGGATCAGGTTTACTAATGCTAACATCTGCACTTTCATCTTCAGCTGTTGCTACAAGATCTAATACATCATCAGCACTTAACTTAATTTCATACTCAGTTGCATACTTGTTAAAGCCTGCTACCTTATATCCATTAATAGTTAAGTTAGCTAGGTAGTTGTTATCGGATAAGTCATTTTTTACAAGCACATCATAGTCTTTTGATATACCATATTTATCTTCAACAGTAATTGTATATTCATGATCCCCATTTCCATTTATTGTAGGACCAACAATATCAACTTTACTGTCTTTATCGGATGTATCAACATTAATGTTAATATCTCCCAGATCAACACCATCATCAACTGTGATTTCAAACTTACCATCTTCAGTAAGTTCTCCAGTCCAAATGTTTGAACCGTTATCTCCTGTTATTTTATCTATACCTGTTAAGTCATCTATTTTAATAAATGTTACTTTATATATACTGTTATATCCTGCATTACTTACGTTAACTTCAACAGTTGTTGAATCTCCCGTTAATGTAATATCAGTATAATTTCCAGAAATTACAGCATCTGTATCTTCTGCAACAAGATTTACTAAACTAACTTTTGTTATATCTCTTGGTACATAAACATCATATTCATATACATCAGGTTTAAAGTCAATTGTTCCATCTGTTGATTCCATGCTTACAAGACGTGTAGAAACACCCATTGCAACATTTATTTTATATTCGTTTGTTTCACCATTGTCACCTTCAACAGTAATTGTGAAGATGTTTGGTAATTCATTGATTGAAATATTTACAAGTTCATTTGCATTGGTAACACGTACTCCATCTTGTAATGTCCACTCAAAGCTAAAGCTTTCAACACCTGAATATACCATTGCATCATATTCGAATACTTCTGGATCAAATGTTTGTTCGATATGTCCATCACCTTCACTAATTTTTAGTGAATCTAAGAAATTATATGTACCTCTTGTAATATTTAATTTATAAACAATTTCTGTACCATCTTCAGCCTTAGCTGTAATGTTATATACATTAACTGCTGAGTTTCCTATATCCATAGTAGCTCCTGCGCTAACTACAGTATTAGGATGCATTGTTGTCCATTTTAAATGATCATCGCGCTCTAATTTTGTAAATGTATGATCAACACTAATGTCATATGTATGCGTATCTGGTGAGAAATTTGTTATTTCTAAATCTTCAGTCAGTGACTCTAGTGTTGCAAGTCTTGCATCACTACTTAATGTACGTGTATATTTTAATACTACGTTGAGTACTGAAGTACCATCTTGTGAATGCAGTTTAAATGTAATGTCACTGTTATCCAGTACGACATCTTTATTCTGTTCACCTGACATTGTTACTGAGATATGGTTTGGAACTGCTGTTAGGAATGCTTCAATTGTTGATGCAGATATTGGTTCACTTACTGTATAAACAACAGTTGAACCACCTTGTGGTCCTGTTTCAGAACCCGATTTAACATCAACTACAACTTCACCTAACTTCAATTCATTAAGTTCTATCTCACGATAAACCTTAATAACATAGTCTTTACTTGCTGAGTTGTCCTCAGAGTCTACTTTGATTGTAACCATGTTCCAACCTGGAACAAGTTGAATCTCTTCATCACCTGATACATCAGAGTTAGGGTTGCTTGGTTTACCATCAATAATAATTGAATCTGTATCACCATCTACCGTTACTTCAAATGGACCATTTGGATTCTCATCAAATCCAGGTGTCAATTCGATTGAATTGTCATCACCATCTTTAATGACGATATCATCTAGTGTATTAACACTTGTAAGAGTACGGGTGAATGTAAATTTATAAGTAGATGTTAGTCCATCACTTAATCGTGTAATTACAACGCTTTGTTCTATAATCTGTTTACCAGTTACTGATATTACAGGATTAAAGTATGTTACGTTAACGCCACTTGGAGCGACAACACTAAATTTAAAGTCTGCGTCTTTTTCGTCAATTAATGGATCAAGTTGAACAACTTGGTTGTTTTTTGAACCATCAAAATTAACAAGACTTACATCATTTACTAAAGCATCAATCAATAATGGTGTGCTTGAGTCCATGTGAATAACTTCAATAATATAATCTTGTGTATTAGCACCATTTGGTGATGTTACTGTAAATTTAAATTCGTTTTTAAGTTTGTAATCCAGTTGGATTTCATCTTGTTCATATACTACTGTTGCTCCAGTTGGTAAATCTAATTTGAAATCATCTTTAGAATAAGTTGTAGTTCCGTAAGGTACATAAACTTTATATCTATATGGATCACTATCAGTTGGTTGATCTACTACGTGGTTTGGTTCATCTGGTTGTACACCATCTTCACCTAAATCTGAAGAAGAACTCAATGCTCTGTTTACTGTTACACCGTATACAAGTTTGGTTGTACCATCTTGTGCTGTTACATGAACTTCAACGGTATTATCACCATGTTTTAAGTCATTTCCAACCAGTGTTGCTGTAGCATTTGGATCGTTTGTTACATAAGTTATATCAAGTGAAGATACATCTTCATCCACATCATCTGCTTCATAAGTTTGTGTTGCAGAGTTCCATCCTGGAACTAAGACTCCATCAATTCTAAGTTCAGATAAAGTAGCATCGTTGTTTTTAGCTCTTTCTACTCTAAATGTATAACCTGTTGGTTTATTAGTTTCTGATCTAACTTCAACGTTAAATGTATTCATACCATGTTTTAAATCAAACAAAGTATCACTTGTATTGTTGATTGTGAATGTTGCTTTAGGGTGTGTTGTTGATGCAACAATACTAATCTCTTCAGTATCATATGGCACTGTCATTGTATATTGTTGGTTAACAAATGAACCGATAATATCATTTTCAGGATAGCCATCATAAGCTACTTTAAATGATTGTAAAGTTGTATCATCACTCTTAGCACGTTCAATTACAATCTCATATTCTTTGGTAGTTTTACCGTCCTCACTTGTTACTTTAACAGTATGAGTTTTGTCACCATCTAAATCAAATGTACCTACTGTTGAACTGTCTATAACAGATCCATCAGTTACTTCAGCAGTTACTGTATATTCAAATACAGATGCATCTACTTTATAAGTATATCCAGTTGCAAGTGATCCTGATAATTTACCTTGTGGTGTAGATGTAATAGCAATGCTATCAACACTTGCTATATCATTTTGGGCACGGTTAACTGTAATAATATATCTTGATGTTGATTTACCATCTTGGCTCACTACATCAAATGTAAAGGTATTATCCCCAACAAGTAGATCTATCTTTGCTCCACCCACTAATGTTGAATTTGCAGGTAATTTATATGATAAATCATTCATTGAGAATTCTTTTTTAGTGTTTTTAACATTAATACTATATCTGTAAATATCGATTGAATTATCGCTTGGATCTTTTTCTCCACCTTCAGGTGTTTCATCAACGATTGGCGTATCTGGATCTACCAGGTCCTTGTCATCAAGTCCATCACCAGGTTTTAAACCACCTTCTAATTCAGATTCGGCATTTTCTTTAACAATAATATTAACATTGTATGTTTTTTCTGTTATTTTATCTTCAGCTTGTACAACAAGTTTGAAGTTGTTATTTCCAAGAGTTAAAACGCTGTCTGTTACATTTCCTGTTTTAAGAGTTGCACCTGATCCAGATTTAACTACACCAAGAATTGTTGCTTTTAGATTTTCTTCGTATTCTAATTCAATTGTTGTTGTCGCATTAACAGTTGTAATTGGTGCGTTTTTCTCCACACCATTTACTTTAACAGACAAACTTTCTAAGTCTGCTATTTTCTGTGGCGTACGTGTGATTTCGAATACATATACTTTTTGTGTTCCATCAGGTGCATTTACTTGAACATTAATTGTATTTAAACCTGGAGTTAATTTAACTTTATCCAAGTTTGGTGTCATGATGTTCGCATCTTGATGGTTTGTTGTTAGCTTAATAGCAACTTCTTCAACATTGTTTGCTACTTCTAACACGTATTTATCTTTAGATGTAGTACTTGTCTTTAAGACAGCCCCACCTGCATTGTTAACAATTTCCACTTCACTAAGTGAATTGTCTTCAGATGCTCTAAGTAATTTATAGTTATCAGTTACAGCTACGCCTCTACCATCATTAATACCCGGAACAGCATTATATTTTGCTAATGCATCTTCTGGTGTAAATTTAATAGTAAAAGGTGTTTCTGTTCTATCTTTTAGTATTTGTACTGTTGTTCCAGTAACAGTTGTATCTGAAGATGATATTTCATAATCAAATTCAACACCCGCCACTGGAGTTTTAAGACCAACACTCATAGTTACACTATTTGCATTAGATCTTACAGTACTTTCTTTATTCGTGAATAATTGTATCTCACTGTTATCATCAACTCCAGTGATGTTGAAATTAACATCATTGGATAATCTTTTGACAACATAGTTATATTCTTTTACATCGCCACCAGTTGAACTTTTAACAACAGTAGTAAAGTAGTTGTCTCCAACCGAAAGGTTGAAGCCACTAACTGAACCACCGCCAGGTCCATTTCTTTTACCGTGTAATACTTGTGTAAAGGATGCACTATCTTTTAGTGTATGCGAGAAGTTTAAACTTGTCACATTTGCTGGTACCACAATGTCTGTATAACTTGTTTTTTCTTCACTAAATTGTAAATAATCGTATGTACCACCTGAAGTAGTACCTTTGATTGATACATTTGTTAATGAGTTATCTTCTTCTGCTGCTTCTCCTTTTACTGAGACAACAAATTTTTCTGATGTTGCAGTAAAGTCAGGTGTATTAAACACCGAACTTGGGAGCAAATCGAACTCTAACTGACTGTTGGCTGGGATACCTTTTTTAACTTTGAAAAGGAAATCTCCCGCAATACCATCTTGAGCTAGTGAACTTGTTGAACTTGTATTCGTTAGGAAAATTTGAGCAAAGTTAACCGTAGGTCCTACCCCTGGCGCATTAGGGTTCACATTCACTGTATAGTCAGGAAGCAAGAAATCACTTTGATTTGCCATTGGCCCAACTGTTCCTTTAGCAGGTAATATTCCATAATCTGGATATGATTTATTGTGTTCCGTAACTATTTCATATGGAAACGTCATTGGAGATCCTGGTTCATATTCTACAACCTCAAGAAATTCAGGGTTATAGGATATGTTTAAGATAAGCTGTCTACTTGAGTTAGTTGTTCCTGTAGGAAGTTCTAAATAAGTACTTAGTCTTATTACAGTCCCTGCCTCGAGGTTAGATCCTGATTGTATTTCAGGTTCTGAATAATCTTTTGTTGGGTCCATGTCATCGACATTACCCAAAAATTCAAACATTTTGAATTAACGTTGAATTTTTCAGGACTCGCGGCTGCGACATTTACTGTCGCAAAACTAGTCGTTAACATAACAGTCAACATATAGATAACAAGTTTTGTTATAAACTTTCTTTCTTTTTGCATTTTTTATGCCTCCCGCTTTTAGTCATTTAGACTATCGATAATATATCGTACAAAATCAATGATTTTTTTAGAATCGTTAAGGTTTACTGAATCATCTCTTTCAACATTTGCTGCTATGAGTGCGATTTCGTCTAATTCTTCAATATAACGAACGTAATCCTCAACTAATTTAGAATCATTTAGGTTAATAGCTGCGTCACTATTTACATCTCCTCGTACAATAATTACGAGTTCGTCATACACGACGTCATTAACGATGAGTTTTAATACATATTTTGTGCTATAAGATCACTTGGTTCATTTATTTCATTCCCGTCCATGTCGAACACTTTTAAAGTCGACTTTTCATTAATGAAGAGATCTGTGAACTCATCGGTGGTCACAAGATCTGAACCAATTACGTAACCAGGGATATCTGACTCTGTCAGGATATCTCTTTCTATATCGAGTATATCTGACTCGATACTAAGACTCATTACTTCCACTGACACAGTCGCTTTGATAGCTGGGTTCTTAGTATAAGTAGCTATTATATTTGCTGTTCCAATACCAACACCAGTAATTTTACCGTTTTCATCTACGGTAACGGCTGCCTCATTGTCTGACTCCCATGTGATGCCACTGTTAGGTGCATCAATAGGTGTAATTATTAAGTCTAATTCTTTTTCTTCATTTAGATTTAGAACATAGTTATCAGGGTCTATTTGTAGACCATGAATATCTTTTAACCTAATTACATTTATTACATACTCTACACTAGTGCTACCATCTTCAGATTTTACTTCTATAACAAATAGGTTATCACCGTATGATAGTTGTTTTTCTTCATGACCTGTAACGCGTGCGAATTTATTGGAAGTAGTTACTTCAAATCCTAATCTATTTGTTTCATCCTCCACCGTCACAGTGTACGTATGTACATCTTGTTCGAATGCAGGGTCTAATACTGATACAGAAGGTTTAATATTTATAACTCCTGAGTCAGTTGATAATTGTTTCTTAATTGTAAATTTGTACTTGGTTGTTGAGCCATCTTGGGCTGTAACGATAATCTCATGTTTCATTTCCGCTTTTGTAATTGTAAGTTTACCCAATCCTTCAACAGTTGCTGTATCAGGAATTGTTCCGATAAACTCTACTTCATTTACATCTGCATTAACGTTTACTGTATATTCATTGAATTCTGAATCTCCAAACTTAGGTGACATTACACCACCCACTACATCTAGAGTTAGCAGTTCATTACGAGAATCCTGTAATCTGTTAACACGAACAATATATGTTCGTGGAACACCTGTTGCTGAGGTTACCACTACTTTAAGTTCATTGATACCTACTTCAAGGTCTCTGTGAACACCCAGTCCGACTTCACTTGATGTACCATCTTCCTTTTGACCAATTAACTCAATTTGAGTTACATCATATGGAATATTGATATCATAGTTGTTATGTAGTTTATCAAACGATGGACTTAAGAGTCCTTGATCTGTGTAAAGGTTGGTCAAGAAGTTAGAACTAAACGCGTAACGTGTAACATTAAATGTATATGTTTCTTCATCATTTGTTAGTGTATTCTTAACGTTTATAACAACAACATTATTTCCAACAGCAAAACTTGTTTGAACTAACTCATATGTTGAGTTTTCTTCATCCTCAAGTATAATATCTCTAATTGTTAACTCAGTTACCTCATAAGGTACATAGAGTTGATATTCAAAGGTGTCTTTTTCAAACAAGGGCGCTTCAATTAAAGCTTCTTTAAAGCTGAGATCAAAGATCTTAGCACTTCGCTCTACTTCACGATTTACCACAATTGTATAAACACCAATTGAACCAAGATCTGTTGTCAGTGTTACATCAAATGTATTAACTCCTGGTTTCAAGTCTTTTATACCTGTTCCCTCAATTGTTGCGGGTCCTGTTGTATTCGCAAAGATTTCAATTCTATCTACAGAACTGTCAACATTTACTTCATACTTGGATATATTTTCATTGAATTGTGGTGTTAGTGTTCCAGGTGATACTGCCAGATAGGATAACTTAACGTCATCTTTTAATTTTTTAACTATGTTTACATAGTATTTCATTGTATTACCAGCATTACCTGTTACTAGAATTTCTACTGTCTTATTATTCACACCCATAAGGTCTATAATTCCAACACCTTCAATACTAAGTACTGATGCAGGTTCTTCAGCTTTTGCTGATAGCATGAGCGAGTTAACATTTGCATCAATCTCTAATGTATAAGGCCCTTCACTATATTTATTAAAGGCTTCCGTGAAGTTTCCAGTATTTGATCTTAATTCTGATAGGTATACGGATGTTTGGGTTGTTTTATTGACCGCAACAGTATACTTGTCAGTTCCAATTTTATTGGTTGCAAGCGTATCTATTACGATGGTGTTTTCACCCATCACGAGGTCTTCTGTGAAGCCACCTCCTGTTGGTTTCCATGTTGTTCCATTTGCATAAGGCTCAACATTAGCTGTTAAGAAGTTTGTATTTGCGGAAACGTTCATTCGGTATTCTTTACGTCCTCTTGAGAAGACAGGCGTTAATAAGCCCTCATCAAATGATAATGATTTTAGACTTGCATCTGCTGATACGGCCTGGTTAATAATTACCCTATAAACATTATCAATACCATCTTTACTGCGTACTACGATTTCATAGGTATTTCTACCTGGTTCAACTTTAAATGTCCCAGTTCCTTTAACAATCGTTGCATCAACACTTTGTTTTGTTGCCGTTATTGTAATAAAGTTTATATCTTCATCAACAAGCGCAATATATTGGTTTGTTGTAGGTCTAAATGTTGGAGACATACTCTTAACAGGTGATACTGTCAATGATGAAAGTAAGTTAGAGAATAGTGCAGCAGGTTGGCGGTGAACATTAAGGACTGTATCCTTAGTGTCACCATTTTCTGCTGTTACTCTTATTATTACTTCTGTTAAATCATCAACTACACCTTTAATGTTTACACGTTCTCCTGTAATAACTGCATTTTGAGGTTGAACAACTTCGTATGTCGCAGCCTCATCTTCCAGAATTACTGTCAGGTCGATTTCAGTATTAAAATCTTTAATATATGTATCGTATAGGTACTGATTACTATCAAATTCTGGTGAAATCAATCCTTGATCAATCTCAAGTATAGCGATTTGATTGTTTGGTGATGCACTTCGGATTACCTTAATTATAGTCTCCTGATTTGAACCATCAGGGGAACTCACAGTAATCTTAATGAAGTTATCTGAGCCTATTTCTAGATTATGCCAGCCATCACCTGTAACAGTTGATGTTGCAGCTTCTGGAATTGCTTCAAAATTCATTCTATCAACGACGAGCGGAACCCAAACAGTATAATAATATACACCCTGTTCAAATTCTGGTTCGAGTAGACCTTGATTAATTTTTAAACTTTCTAATTCGTTGTTATACGCTCTTGTTACATTAATAACATAAGTTTTAACAAGACCCGATTGTGCTCTTACGGTAATTTTTAGTTCGTTGACACCATAATCTAGAGCATGACGTCCAAGACCATTAATATCAGCCAGTGGGTCACTTGTTGAACCCCCAACCATTACACTTTCAACATCATGTGGAACACTATATTCAAATAACTCGGATTCCATATCAAATTCATGAATGTCTGTTGCTTCATCATGAGTAATGTTCAAGGAGTCAATATCTGTATTAGTAGGTAATGTTTTTGTAACGATGATTGAGTAAACTTTTACCCTTGTTCTATCCTCACTTGTAACTGTTACCTTAATTAAGTTTTCACCATTCAGAAGACTTGTGTTCCCTGTAATTGTTACTCGGGATTGTGGGTTAGTTGCACTTGCAATAACTCTTAATTCCGTAACACTTGAATCTACTTCTAATGAATAGAAGTTTCTAGCTGAGCTAAATTCACCTTCATTGAATGGTACAAATGTATCTTTATTAAATATTTCCAATCCGTTTAAGTCGGCATCGCCACTCATTTCGCGAACAATGTTAACTCTATAGATAAGTACTTGACCATCTACTGCATCTGTTGAAGTGAGTTTAACAAGGTTATTTCCTGGATTTAATTCAATTTGAACACCACGCGGGGTGGTACTTACAACATTCGCTGCAGAACCTGATACGGTTGTACTGTTTTCTTCAGGTACCCCTTCAACAGTTAATACTTTAACGTTTGAGTTAACTTTTACTGTATAGTCCAGTGTTCCTTTATGGAAATGTGGCGTAAAGAAAGATGGGTCTTCAGAAATTACCTTACCATCAACCGATACGGTAATGGTTTGTAACACGTTGTTATAAAGTCCCTTTTTAAATACATGTATTACATAGTTTCTAACGTCACCATTTTCAGCAGTTACGCGTATTATGACATCGTTATTTCCTACTGTAAATCCATCATTTCTAAGGATTTCAACTGTTGAGGAGCTCTCTTGAGCTACTGCATTCAGTCTTAAATTGTCGAAGTTATAAGGTATTTCAATGAAGTATTCATGTTTATCTTGATCGAAGTTAATATCTATTTGTGGATCCAATACTTCTAACGCTTCGAGATAGTTGTTACTGTTTCCATCTCTTACAATCAAGATATCAATAAATTTCTCATCTCCAAATGGACTTGCTATCTTCAACTTGAATAGGTTACGACCCATGTTCAACTCGAAGTTTTTCATATCAAGGGGATTGTTGAATCTATCATACAGACTCACTATTTGTGAATCGTGTCCTTTGATAACAACAATACCAACATGGTCAACCTCACGGTTAACAGTTGCTTCATACGATGACAAGAAATTATCAAACTCAGGGTTGAATTTAGCCCCTTGTGCATCTGTTAATCGTAAGTCTTCAATTGTTAAGTCATGACTTAGACCACGTTTTATGTTTAATTTGTAAGTAGCAATTGAACCATTTTCTGCTTCAACTTTTATTTCAATTGTAGTTGTATAGTTTATCAGTTCCGTATCACCCAGTACTGAAAGTACTTTGGCTTTGGGGTCGCGCGCGAATGCACGTACAACTACTTCCGTTATATCCTCATGTACATTAATATCGTACTCAAGAATTTCCGGATTAAACTCCGGTTCAAAAATAGCATTTGCTATCTCTATACTGGATAACTTATTGTCACGTGATCGTTTGTAGGTAACATTGAATGTATAATTATTAACTACTTTCCCATCTTCTGATGTCACCGTAATTATGAATGGAACAACTGTTCCTTCTTTAAGAACGATATCTTCATCATGGGAGTAGGTAATTGTTGATTTACCTTCTGTTCTAATCAGTTTAGTGATTGAAGTACGGTTAAATATTTCAGCATTTTGTTCAAATTCTAGATCGTATTCAAATACGTGAGGGTTAAATCTCTTATCTAGAACACCATTGCTAAATTCAATTTCATCAATTGTAGCAATGTTACTTGATTCACGCGTTATGTTTATACGGTATGTTTCAGATGTAAATCCATCAACAGCTGTAACTCTAAACTCGTAGACGTTAGGGTATTCTCCTGTAAGTAATGACATTGTACCTGATGTTTCAACAGTTGCGTTTGAATCCCATGTTGTAAACTGAAATTCATTCGCTCTTACTACAGTCTTACTATTTGGAACTGTAACGTTGTAAGTAAATACTTCCGTATCAAACTCAGGAGAGATTGGAATCTCTTTCTTTGCAACTAAATCGTGCATACTTAATGATTTCATTAAGGCATTATTTGTATCATTTTTCTTCAGGTTAATTGTATATTCTTTCTCCTGACCATTTTCAGAAGTAACCGTGATAATTCTTTGGGAATCACCAACTGGTACAATTTGTCGATCATTACCTGTTACTGTCGCGTTTTTATTTTCTGTAATGGTTTCAAAAGCAAGCGTTGTGGTTGCTGTATCTACATAAATAGTATAAGTATCTTCTGTATATAAGAAGTTAGGTGATAATTTTCCAGATGTTGGAATAATATTGATAAGATTTGCATTTGTTGATGCTACTCTATCAAGATTAATATAATAAATATTTTCTCTACCTGAATCACTTGTTACCTTAACCTCTAGTTTGTTCTTACCTACCGTAATGGCTTGTTGGCCATTACCTACAATATTTATAGCATTTGATGTTGTAATAATATTTACAAAATCAACATCCGGTGATAATTGTTCATCTAAAGTATACTCATTCACTTTCGGATCAAATTTAGGTGTGAACGTTTGGTTTGTTCCACCAACCTGAATCTGAAGTGTATTTAGATAGTTATCATGTGAGCGTGATCTATTCACAAATACATGATAGGTACGCACAACTCCATTGTGTGCTCGAACTGGAATCTTAATTTGGTTAATACCGTATTCAAGTTGGTGTTCACCTAAGTTACTTACCTGTGCACTTGCTTCAACAGTTTCACCAGTTATTTCAATCGTATCAAACTCGTATGAGACATCTACCTCATAAACCATTGTTCCTTGATGGAAAGCAGGTTTGAGTTTGTCTCGGTTAACAGCTAAGTATGCTAAGAAGTTGTTTCCATATTCTTGCTTGTAGGCATTAATTACGTATGTTTCTGTCTTATCTTTACCTGAAGATGTTACTACGATTTCAATCTTATTGTTACCTATTTTTAGATTGCTATTACCATTT